>JAJQHG010000129.1 GCA_021199865.1 Methanosphaera sp.
GTTTTATCTACTATAATATTTAGTATAATTATATTGTCTAGTATACTTATAATATCTTAGATTATTAATCTTTAAGATGTAATCATTTAATTCTTGATTACATCACTGTATTGGGGATATTTTTCTATGAATTCATCTACTTCATTATCTATAAAGTCAAACCAGGCTTGATGAGAGATGCTTCTAGAGAAATGTTTTATGTGCATTGTATTCCTAATACTTTCCTTTTCATCTATTTTTTCTTTTAAATCTGTACTTATCTCTGGTTTTTCATAGTCATCTATTAGTGATCCATTATATGCTACATCTACATCATTAAATTCTAGGGGTAGTACATCACCATTAAGTGTGACTGTTTTTAGCATTTCTTCATATTTTTGACTAATATATGTGTAGTTTAGTTCATGTTTTGAGAATTCTGCTCCCTGTTTTGTCATTTCTTCTAATTTATTTTTGTCCCATTTATCCATATAATCACAAGCTTTCTTTTATAATAGGTATGTGTTTCTTTTAATAAATTATTTAATTAGGTAGAGTAATACTTTATTATAGTAAGGTGCTGATAATATGGTTGAAGTTATTGATTGTGAGAATAACTCTGGAGAAACTATTAAAACATACATTTATAAACCAACTGATATAGATCATAAACTTAAATTATTAATATTTTCACATGGCTTTTGTGTAAATCATACATACTTTGAAGAATATGCAAAATATTTATCTAAACATGGATATTGTTGTATCACGTTTGATTTTAGAGGTGGAGGGGAAGATAATCTCAGTAGTAGAAATCTATATAACACATCAGTACTAACAGAAATAGAGGACTTAAACACGATCATAGACTATGCACTAAGTCTAGACTATATAGACCAGGACAACATATACCTAGTTGGACATAGTCAAGGAGGATTTGTTTCATCCATAGTTGCTGCAAATAGATCAAACACAATAAAATCATTATTCCTATTAGCACCGGCATTCCTAATACCTGAAGAAATGAATCAAAAGGAAGCACCACCAGAGGGAGTACTAGCAGATAATATTGCAGGAGTAGTTAGTAGGAAGTATGTGCTAGATGCAAGAACCATAGATGTATATGAAGAGATTAGTAAATATAAGAAAAATATTTATCTCTTCCATGGCTTAAAGGATAGAGCTGTAGATATAACTTATATCTATAAAGCTATCGATGTATGTAGTAACACTAAATTATACACACTAGAAAACCAGACACATAACTTTAAGGATGATGCACAATTATATGTCATGAACATAATACTTGAATTACTAGGAGATAACATAGTTAAAGAGCTAGATTGCTCCTATAATAATGAGAAGATATACACAAAACTATACCTACCTAAAGATTCATCTAAGAAGTATCCATTAGTTATATTATCACATGGGTTGAGTCTTAATCATACAACTCTAATAGAGTATGGACAACTACTAGTAGAAAAGCAGATTGCAGTAGTACTATATGATTTTAGGGGTGGTGGATATAATTCACTTAGTGATGGGAAAATAAGTGATATGAGTCTATTAACAGAGATGGATGATTTAAATACAGTGATAAATATGGTTAAATCAATAGACTGTATAGATAATAATAGGATATACCTGTCAGGACATAGTCAGGGAGGATTAATATCATCACTAGTAGCATCAAATAGAGATGATATAAAGTCATTATTCTTATTTGCACCAGCATATGTTATAGCTGATGATGTAGTTAATATAAATCATATGCGTAAGAAAAATGTGTTAAGGCTTATGCCTGAATATCTAGGTGATACGTATACTGAGGTAGTAAAGAGTATTGATATTTATAATGAAATAAAGGAATTTACTAATCCTGTATATATTTATCATGGCTTAAAGGATAGGCGTGTACCAATAGATTACATATATCGGGCAATAGAAGTATATCCTGATTCTAAGTTAACAGTATTTGATGACCAGGAACATAGATTTAGTTATGATGCGAAAAAAATTATTGTTGATAAGATTAATAGTATAATTAAGGCTAAATAAAATATTATAATATAGAAAGTTATTAAGAATATACATATATGGTGATTTAATGGTTAATCCAAATAAGAAAGTTAAAAGACCTGATGGTTTAAGTAAAATATATAGATATACTGAGGATGAAGAGGGTAAAATCTTATCTTTATCAATAGAGAACATACTCCATGATAACTATGTATATCTAGAGCGTGCAATAAAGAAGGAGAACTATTATATAAGAGATAATGATACATGCCTGTTTTTTAAGGAATTATTATGGGATGATGAAGTAATAGGGTTTAGTGCATATAGATCCAGTAACTTTAATGAAAACTCATTAGTAATGCAGTACTTCTATGTACTAGAAGAATACAGACAATACCCTATTTTAATAGAGGAGATTGATGAGGCCTCAACACTATTTGAGTCAAGTATATTATTAGAGTATCCAACAAGAGATATGATAGACACATTAATGAAACATAACTTCACAAAGATATTTGAGGATAGATTCATAGTAAGCAGAATACCTTTTATTATGCCAATGATACCAATAGAGGAATCAAAAACAACACTTAGAGAAGAATATAGTGATGATATAACTTATAGGAAGATATCATTAATATATGACTTGGATCTATGTACAATAGTAGGTATAGCTAGTGATAATATAGAAAACACTTATACACATGATACAGTAATTGATAGTGAACAATTAAATAATTATAATGTATTAAGTCTAGTTTTAACATCAGATGAAGACAAATATGGTGTTATAGATAAACATAATAATGATTCTATGCTAAATGATGGATCATACTTTGAGTATGTTGATAAGATCATGAAGGATAATAATGGATTAATAGAAAATTGGTTAACAATATTATAAGGTAATAGTATGGATATTGCAATAAGATACTACTCAAAAACAGGACATACCAAGAAGTTAGCCCAAGCCATATCAGAAGTTACTAATGTTGAAGCTCTAAGTATAAGTCATAAACTAGAAAGTAACGTTGATATACTGTTTCTTGGAACTAGTATCTATGGAAATAGTATTGATCCACAGATTCCTGGATTCTTTGACTCAATAGATGTCAAGGTTGGTAAAATAGTTAACTTCTCAACTGCAGGTACAAATATTTCTACCTATGAGAAGATAAAGCAGTTAGCTAGTCAATATGATATTGAATTATCACAACAAGAGTTTCACTGTCTAGGTGAGTTTGGTGGAATGAACCTAGATAAACCTGATAGTAATGATATAGAAAATATTAAGGAATTTACTAGGAATATAATATAGACTAGTACATCTTCACCCTTCTAATAACCTTTTATTTTCACTGATTTTTCTAAATTTTTATATATACTTTCAT
>JAJQHG010000124.1:0-12092 GCA_021199865.1 Methanosphaera sp.
AATTATAACTGAAGTTCATGTAAAACAAGCAAAAAATCTAATAGAGCATAACAAGTTAATTGATGCTGTAATGACTCTACCTATACAACAACAAAAAGTATTAGAGGCAATAACATATCTAACTAAAAAACATGAGGAAATAACTTCTGGACGATTATATGAAGTATATGAAGATTTAGCTAAAAATGATAAAGTATCATATCGTAGAATCTTTGACTTTATTAATGAATTAGAGCTTCTAGGCTTAATATCAGCTAATACTGTTTCTCGTGGACGTGGAAAAGGTAGAACTAATATTATAACTCTACAATGTGATCCTGATTTAGTTGAGGATAATTTATATAAAGGAAAATAATTTTATTTAATTTAATTAATTAAATAATTTATTTATTTTATTATTTTCCTATGTTATTTTAAAAATATATAAAAAGTTTTTTTTCTTATTTTATAATTACTATTCATATAATTCTGTTTTTAAGAATATTTTCAAGTGTATCTATTTACTTTTAGTGAACTATTTTTCTATTAATGAATCAAGTAATGCCATTCTTACAGGTACACCATTGAATGCTTGCTTGAAGTACATTGCATTCGGTAGTTTATCAACATCAAAACTTATTTCATCGACCCTAGGTAATGGATGCATAACTATAACATCAGAATCTTCAATATTTTTAGCACTTAATGTGTATTCACCCTTAACTTTATTATATTCCTGTGCATCAGGGAATCGTTCCTTCTGAATTCTAGTCATATATATAATATCAATATCATCAATATTATCATATAATGTTTTACTCATCCTGAATTTACAATTCATTTTCTCTAAATCATTAATAATTTCTGGAGGCATCTGTAATTCTGCTGGTGCAATAAATATCATTTCAACATTATACATAGCTAGAGCATAAACTAAACTATGAACAGTACGACCATACTTAAGATCACCTACAAGTGCAATCTTAATATTATTAATACCGCCCATATTCTTATGTATAGTATATAAATCTAATAATGTCTGTGTAGGATGTTGACCTGCACCATCACCAGCATTAATAACAGGAACATCAACATTATTTGAAATAAACCTTGCAGCACCCTCCATATCATGTCTTAAAACTATAGCATCACTATATTGTGAGATAATTTGTGCAGTATCATATAATACTTCACCCTTCTGTATACTTGTACCCTGTTTTTGATTAAATCCTATAACATCTCCACCAAGTCTTTTCATTGCTGTTTCAAATGAAAGACGTGTACGTGTTGATGGTTCATAAAACATGACTCCAAGTAATTTACCATCAAGATCATGACAAACTTGTTTTGAATTAGCTATAGGCTCTAATTCATTTGCTAAATTCAATATATAATTAATATCACTCTTACTAAAATCCCTAATAGATATAATATTCTTTAAATCAAAACTCATAGTATCAACTCTTATTATAGCTTCCTTGCAAATGTAAGATATCCAGTGTGTCCTGCTAGCCTACTTGATGGTCTTGTATGATTCTTCTTTATTTCTAATTCTCGAACATTTCCTTCTCTAATCTTAATATTCTTAAAATTATTGATAGATAACATTTTATGAACACTTTGGAATTGCTCTACATATGGAGTATATGCTACTATAAATCCACCAGTCTTAAGTATACGTTTAGCATCACTTATTACTTTATCTGGCTCTGGTAAGTCCAAAAACACCATATCCACAGATTCATCCTCTTCATCAAAGCCTTCAGTAACATCCTGATTATGTAAATTTATATTATTAAAACTTGTACCAGCAACATTTTCCTGTATTATCTTATAAAAATCTTCTCTAATTTCATATGTGGATACACAGCCTTTATCCCCAACAATATTTGCAAAAAATAGTAGACTACTACCAGCACCTGTACCTGACTCTACAACATAACTACCATTACCAATACCAGTAAATCCAACAATCAATCCTAAATCCTGTGGTAGGAGTATTGAACAATTTCTCTTCATTAACTCTATATAATCATTAATATTAGGTTCAATTACAGTGTACTTCTTTCCAAGATGAGTTTCTAATACATCACCAACCTTAGCATTAACTATATCCTCTTTTGGAATAACACCTTTCTCACAATGAAACTCCTCATCATGTATAATATACTTTCTATTCTTTTTATCTACTATTATCTTCATCCAATCACTTATTATCTATCAATTATTCTTCATGATATTCTCTTTGTGTCACATCAATAATATTATTAGCAGTTTTTGGGCCAATACCTTCAACCTGTGTTAACTCATTTTCTGAGGCATTAACTAGATTCTTAACAGTTTTAAAGTATCTAAGTAAATTCTTTGCACTAACCGGACCAATTCCTGGTAGACTCTCAGTAATAAATAATTGTTGTTCGGGTAGTGTCACAGGCTTAGTCTGTGTTCTTATACTAACTTCCTTCTTATTATTCTTATTCTGTTGACGTATAGCTATTCTCTTTAGCATAAATGCTGTATCTGTCTCATTTTGTGTCTGTATAATGGGTATCTGGAAATCAATTGCAATACTTGTTAGAGCTCCACGTATAGCATTAGGATGTAAAAATGTATGATATATATTATCTCCCTCTATTATCATAAGAGGCTTTGAACAATTTTCCTTTAACTGTTTTGCCTGCTGATATAATCGTTTATCTACTATTGACTTACTAAAATCATCAACAGTCTTTCTTTCAATAATAATATCATCTGTTATCTGATAGTCACCAACACTCATTGTTTTAACATTAATTTTACACTTAATCTTATCTAATTCACGCATAATATTTGAGTTCTTCTCCCTATAATCCACATATAGTACAGCTTCAGCTTCATCATCACTAATTTCAAACTTATTATATGACTTAACATCCTCATCTTTCGCAATTGTATTCTCATCTAATGTTATCTGTCTATTTGATGAACTATATACCGTGTTTCTCATAGCCTTCTCTTTTCTTTGGCTAGCATAGTAATATGATTCATCCACAGTATTCTTAGTCATTAATATGAACATTTCACCCTGAGATTTACGTCCTGTTCTACCTTTACGTTGAATCATCCTAATTTCTGATGGTACAGGCTCATATAATATAACATAGTCTACTGATGGAATATCAATACCTTCCTCAGCTACACTAGTAGATATTAATATGTTATAATCATCGTTTTTAAATTTCTCAATAGTTTCTATCTGTTTTTTCTGGCTAAGACCCTTATCTTTCTCACGTGATGCTTGTCCATAGAATCTTAGAGACTTAAACTTATTTTCTTTACAGTTTTCATGTATTGCTTTAGTAGTATCCCTAAACTGGCTAAACACTATTATCTTGTTATCAGGATTATCCTTAAGTAACTGTTCTAATAACTCCATTAAACGTGTCATCTTAGGATGATCAATACCCCTATCAATATATTTACGTGTTAATAGAACTGCTTTATTAAATTTATAATCATTCTTAAGGCTCTTTGATGCCTTTGTCTTCTTCTTTTCTAGTTTCTTAAAATAATTATTTAGTGTCTTAATACTTTGTGTTTCAAGTAATTCTAATGAATGCATTATATTTATTACTTCTGTTAGTAATGATACACCTGTAAAATACTCCTTTTTTGGTTCACTACTAGTAGCAATCTTTTGTTGTAGTCTTGATTGCTCAACAAGTATAGACTTCTTTGATGGATTAGAAATAGAATCAAGAATACCCATCTTTTTTAGTGTTTTAAGTCTAATCTTTAATGTTTCATCTATTAAATCCTTGATTTCCTGTAACTCTTTATTAAGCTTAACCTTTATCCATTTAACATTCACTGGATTAAAGTAGGGTGCAACATCAGGATCATCCTCACTTTTGATTACAACCTCTTTAACATATATATTATGGGAAACCTCCTTAATCTTACTCTCCTCCCATCCAGGTGATGCTGTAAGACCAAGTATTAACTGATTTTCTGCTTTTTGAACATACTTTTGTGCTAAGTATACATATGAATATGATCCAACAGCATGATGACATTCATCAAATACTATTAGACTAACATCACTAAAATTATATTCCTTAGATATAATATCTGACTCAACTGTTTGTGGAGTAGCACATATTACCCTATTATTTCTCCATATCTTCTTTCTATCACTAGGTGAATCATTACCTGTTATACTTGCAACGGTAGTATTTAAGAATTTATCAAAACTATTCTTATGCTGTATTGTAAGTGGTTTACTAGGAGCAAGTATCAGTATCTTACTATCAGGGTAATCCTTTAATCTTTGTGCTCCAACAAGTGCTGCTACAATAGTTTTACCCATAGCAGTAGGAGCTATAATCATAGTATTACCCTTATTTAATACATCAACTGCTAAGTGTTGTTGATATAATCTACCCTCAATAGTTTCCTTATTAATATATTCATGTTCAATCCAGTTGTGCATGTAATAAAATTTGTATATTATATTTATTAATTCTATATTTTTTCTAGTAAACTATAGAAATACTTTAACTATAATAAAAATAGTAAAAAAATAGGGGGAGGTGAATGATTAGATTATTACTCTGTTATCATATCTATAAGGTTTTCTACACTATCATAGACTACATCCATGTTTGCCATGTTAGGCACATAGTTTGCAGCCTTAGCAGAGTTTACACCAATAACTTCATAATCAAGATCCTCTACTGGTGCTACAACCATACATGTATCAGACACAATCTTTCCACCAGCAGACTCAATAATATCAAGATATCCACATTGTTTACTAATTGAGTTAATAGCCTTAGATGTGCATATCCATAGATCTCTCTTTAGCTTTCTATTTTTAAGAAGATATGCAACCTCTTGTATTTCTGTTATTGATGCATGAGGACATCCAAGACATACTAGGTCTGGTAGCTTATCAGTAGTACTTAACTGACTAATAGTCTCATCTATATCCTTTTGAGTAATAGTAACTTCTTCTAGTTGGTCAAAGCTTTCATGTACTCTTGCATAATCTGCTTCTGGTGTAATATTTTCTACATGATATAGACTTACAGCTCCACTACTAGCAAGTGCAGCTCCAAGTAACTTTAAGTTGTTACGTCCAGGATTACTATTTAATCTAAAGTATGGTTTCTTATCATTAACTATTTGTCCAACAAAGTATCCAAGAGCACCAATATTAATATCAGAGTTTATATCAGCATCAACATTAAATATCATATCAGCAGTTCTGTTTTCTAGTAAATGATTTCCATAGTAAGGTGTTCTACCAACAATAGCCCCTAAAAGTGCACTTGGTCCACCTTCACGGTTAGTTCTAGCACCAATCACACTATTCACATAGCATACTGCTGATGATTCACTCCATGCAACATGTTCATTAATCATTGGAGTATTACCTATAAGATATGGTGTACATGTACATGTACTCATAACACCAATACTTTCATATCCCTTAATAATATCCACTTGTTTTTTAGTAAATTCCTCACTAAAACCTAGTTCTTCCCAGTTCTCAATATCTACACCTGCAGGATTAAGCATGCATTCTAGCTCTACATCAGCCTTCTTTCCAAGATCAACAACAAAATCTAGGCCTGCATCACCTATTGTCTTATAGGATACACCAGATACCTGTGCTGATGTAATTGGTATCATCTTTGGTGCATCATATATTTTTCCTAGACTTACTAGTATCTCCATACATTCAGCCTTACCTTCACCATATTCACCATCATACATGTCTTGCTCATACTTTGTAAGTTCCATACTCATCACTCTACTTTTAATTATTTATTTGGTATTCTACCATATCATCTACTAAGTGTATAAAGTTATCCATCTGGTTGAATGGTATTGTTGCACCAGCTGCAATATTATGTCCACCACCAGAGCCATTAAAATTATTTGATGCTTGATTCATAATAACTCCTAGGTTAACTCCCTTATCAACCATATTATCTGTAGTACGACTAGATACCTTTATAATATTATCCATCTTCATAAGAGTAAGTACTGGTTTATCTGGTAGTATATTAAGATCTATTCCTATACTACTTACAGCAGCTGCTATCTGTTTCTGTTTAGCATCCTCAGTATATATGTATTGTATATTATTCTCCTGGATACTACCCTCTCTCTTGATCCACTCAATACCTTCCTGCATATTCTGTCCATAGTCAGATAACAAGTTAACAGCATAATCCATCTGATTATACTTACCTACTTCTATACTTATTGCTGCACTATACTCCTTATTCTTTCCACAAGCATTAAGTAAATTAGAGTATTCCTCAATATTAGATAGTTCACTTCTTATATTATTAATCTTATAGGTTGTACCATAGATATCACTATTAATATCCATCAATGCATCCTTTAATTTATCATAATCATCACTATCTAGTTGACTAAGAAGTTTTGTCTTATCAATACCTAGTTCATCAAGAAAATTACTACTGGCCTCCATATCACCAGATAAGTTTTCTAGAGCAGGATGATATGTATATGCTAATGCTTTACTTAGAGGTTGAGTAGTAGAATATGCTAGTTTTAAGTCATCACTAATACTCATAGACTTTTTCTCTATAGCTTCATCTAAAATAAGTTTATTAATACCTTGTGGACCATTCTTAAACTGCATATCACCACATGCACCAGTTAGAGCTAGTCCTGCTAGTTCATAGTATCCATAGTCATGTACTGATAGGTATGATAGTCCTGAACCACTAACATCCTTGGTTCCATCAATATCATATAAATGTGGGTTTACATGTACAAACTCTTTATCATTAACTTCAAGGTCTTTATCTGACTCATCAGGTATCTGATGATGATCAGCAATAATTACATCACCTTTTAGTTTAGATATACTTTCAAGTTTTCCACTACCCATATCTGAGAAAATAAATAGTTTATAACGGGATTTATTAAGTTCTTTTACATTACTATCCCTTAGACGAGGTAGTATTGTAACATGGAATTTACCTCCAGCCTTAGTAATTGCATTAGCAAATATACCTGCAGAGGTTAGTCCATCAGCATCATTGTGAGAAATTAATCTCACAACATGCTGTTTTTCAATATGTGATCTTAGTAGATCACAGGCTTCGTCAGCCTTACTTAACAAGTAATGCTGCTGTTGTTGGATCATATCTCCATCCTTCAGGAAGAACATTGTTTCTTGTGTAGTATTTTACTAATCTTCTGATCTTAGATTCGATCTTAATTAATCCTCTCTTAGAGTGAATATCCTTAGGATTCTCTTCTAAGTGTTCTCTTATGTTAACAGCTCTCTTAATTAAGTTTAATAAGTCTTCAGGATACTCAAATACTTCACCATTTCTTTCAAGAATATCAGTGATCTTTTCTCCCATAACAGTCTTTGTACTAGGAATTCCATACTGGTCTCTTAGTGTAATACCTATTTGACTTGTACTTTGTCCTTCTTTGTGTAACTTTACGATTAATTCTTCTATTTCTTCTGGGTTTTGATCTACCCATTCAGGTGCTTGTGCCATAATTTATATCTCCTATAATTTTATTCTAATAATTTATATTATCTAGAATAGTTATCGTGCAATTATGATAATATAACAAATAATGATCTATTCATCCATAGTTGAATACCATTGAGCAAACTTCTCCATAGCTCTTCTTCTATGTGAACATTCATTCTTTTGATCAGTTGTAAGCTCTCCAAATGTCTTATTATATTCTTTAACATAGAAGAGTGGATCATATGCAAATCCATTGTTACCTTTTTCTTCTGATAAAATTTCACCACTAACAGTGCCTAAAAAAGTCTTGGGTTCACAATTGGGTGCACAGTAACCAATACATGACCTGAATTCGGCGTATCTGTCGTGTTCATCTTCAAGTAATTTAATAATACCCTTATTGGTTATTGTCTCCTGCACATAAGATGAGTATGTTCCAGGAAAACCATTAAGAGCTCTAATAAACAAGCCTGTATCATCTACTATAACTGGTCTATCAAGTAAGTTGGCCACATATTTTGCTCCATATGATGCAACTTCCTCTATTGATCCTTGAATCTCAGGATATCCTGGATTTTCATGATCAATTTCTATACCAAATTTTTCAAAGATACCTCTTGCCTCTATAACTTTATGTTCGTTTCCCGTAATAAATGTTACTATCATATGTATAGGTTTATTGTTTATTAATGATAATTCTATTTATAATATTTTATCCCTAGTACAAGTATTATCTTCTAATAATAATAATATTCTAATAATAGTTTATATTCTAATGAAAAATAGTTCTAAATAATAATAATCATGTGATTAAAAAGGAGTTTAATAGGATAATTACTTATTCAAAGTTATCCTGTGTTAGTTTCTCAGTCTTCTCCATATATTCATCTACAGTTATACCCTTAAGATATGCATAGAGCATTGCTCCACCAGCACCTACACCCTCTTTTATACATCCTTTAGAATAATTTACAAGTCCTTCCTCACTAGATCTATCAAACTTAGGGTTTGTAGCATAGATTGATATATCACATATCTGATTAAATATATCCACTATGTTTGCACTCTCATCATCTGCTACATAACTAGTTGTTGCAACACTAATTCTACTAAAGTCAAAGTCTGGATATAATGCTTTAACAATTCCACATGGTGCTGCCATCTGTGTTCCACCAGCAAGTGTTACATTAACATTACTTCCCACCATTAATCCTGCTATTGCAATCATTGTAGGATCACCTGCAATTTCAACAGCTTTTATTGGATCATTACTTAGATCACCAGGATTCATAGATGCAGAATCTAGCATAGCATCTACTACTTCATTCTTTAGTTCCTGTGGATTTACTGTTAGACATCCACTAACTTTATTTTTTACATCATATCCAAGTAGAGTTAGTACAGCCTGTGTAGTAGTTGTACCTGCAGGTGTAGACTCACCAATCATGATATGATCTGTAATCTTGGATATTGTTGAACCTATCTCCTTAGCATTCTCAAATATTTCTGTTGCATTCTCTACACCCTTAGCCTCACGTATATCTCTACCTGCTGTTCCATGTAAATCAATATATGGTACTTTAGGTGCAACATCTAATCCTGCATTTACTGGTATGAATGGCATATCTAGTAAATCAATTGTTGACTTTGTTAGTATTGCTGGTGATGGTGCACTTAAATCCTCACTATCAGTACTTGCAATATTTGGTAAAGTAATAGCATGGTTTCTAAGTATTACTTCTACATCTAGTGCTGGTGTGTATGTTGTAAATTCTGGTCCACCTGCACCTGTAAGCTTAGGTATCTTACTAAGATCAGTGTTAGATAGAACACATAAAAATACACAGTTCTTACTTTCTTCTAGCTTCTTTAATTGTTCATCATTTCCAAAAATCTTGATATTATCATACATTATAATCTATTCCTCATACTAAAATTATTCATAAAACATATCGTTATGTATTATTAAGTATTTAAGTTAAATATAGTAATAATAATTATTGATTAAAAATACTTAAATAGAGGTTAGATTTATATGATTTGCTTAGGTATTGAGGGAACAGCTGAAAAGACGGGTATTGGTATAGTTGACTCAGAGGGTAATATACTTGCTACTTGTGGTGATCAATTATATCCTGAGGTTGGAGGTATACATCCAAGAGAGGCAGCAAACTTTCATGTAGAACATATTGTACCCCTAATTAGGGATGCATTAGATGAGTCAAATCTAGAGTTAACTGATATTGACTTAGTAAGTTTTGCTAAGGGTCCAGGACTAGGACCAGCACTAAGAACAATAGCTACAGCTGCAAGAAGCTTATCTCAGATGCTTGACGTACCACTAATTGGAGTAAATCATTGTATAGGACATGTTGAGATAGGAAAGCTTACAACAGATGCTACAGATCCATTAACAATATATACTAGTGGTGGAAATACACAGATAATTAGCTATGAATCAGGACGTTATCGTATAATTGGTGAAACACTTGATATTGCTATAGGTAACTGTTTAGATCAATTCTCTAGAGATATAGGTTTAGGACATCCAGGTGGACCAGTAGTAGAAAAGCATGCAAGTAATACAGATGAACTAATTAGTCTACCCTATGTTGTTAAGGGAATGGATTTATCATTCTCTGGTATCCTAACTAGTGCTATAAATAAGTATAATAATGGTGTTGATTTAGATATTGTTTGTAATAGCTTCCAGCAGACCTGTTTTTCAATGCTTTGTGAGGTAACCGAAAGAGCACTTAGCTATACAGGTAAAGATGAAGTACTTCTATGTGGAGGAGTAGCAGCTAATAAGACGTTAAGGCAGATGCTAAAGACTATGTGTGATGATCACTATGTTGACTTTTATATGCCTGATATGAAGTATTGTGGTGATAATGGATCAATGATTGCCCAGGTAGGATTATTATCATATAATGAGAATAATGTAGGTATAGAAAATAGTTATATTAATCCTAAGTATAGAACAGATCAAGTAGAAGTAACATGGGATATTCCAAGAAACACACATAACATAAAATTACCTCTAGATATTATAGATAAGGGTGCAGAGGCAGATATTATAGATACTACTTGGGACTCAAAGAGGGTAGTTATCAAGAAGCGTATCAAGAAGAATTATAGGCCAACACAACTAGATGATAAAATAAGATCTATGCGTACAAAGGAAGAGGCAAGACTAATACATGATTGTAAGAAACATGATATTAGAACACCATATATTTACATGGTTGATCTTGAAAACAAACAATTAATATTAGAATATATTGATGCTGATAGCTTGAAGGATACTATTAATAATAATCCTATTAATAGACTAGGTGATCTATTTATTAATACAGGTAGAAGTATACGTCGAATGCATGATGCTGGTATCATTCATGGAGATCTTACAACATCTAATATACTAGTAATGGATGATAGGCCAGTATTTATTGATTTTGGTCTTGGAAAATATAGTAGTTTAGTAGAAGACTTTGGAACAGACCTCTTAGTATTTAAGAAATCATTATCTACAATAATACCACAATATAGTGATAAACTATTTAGCTATATATTAGATGGTTATGATAATGATAATGTTAATAAAAAAATAGATGAAATAGAAAGAAGGGGAAGATACCTCTAAATACTTTTTTTTTTACATGTTTAAAGGATGAATGTTAATACAATTGTTAGGATACCTACAATCCAACAGTAATATGCAAATACATCTAAGCTCCATTCCTCAATTATTTTCATTAATACTTTTATAGCAAAGTATCCAAATATTACGGATGATATAAATCCAGCTAACATAACACTCATGGATATATCAATTGTTGCAATATCTTTTATCTGAACAACTCCTGCACCAAGAATTGCAGGTATACTTAGTAGGAAACTAAATCTAGCAGCAAATTCTCTATTTAATCCAGAAAATAGTCCTGTTGCTATTGTTGTACCTGAACGGGATAATCCAGGGAATATTGCACATCCTTGTCCAATACCCACAATTAATGCCTGTTTAAATGATATATCTTCACTAGTTGTGTCTCCTGTAGGATAACGTTCAGAGACATATAATAATATACCAGTAATTATTAGAAATACTCCTATTGGTAGAGCACCTCTAAATATTGTTTCTATGTAATCTTTTAGGAACAATCCTGTTATACCTACAGGTATAGTACCTATAATTATTAGCCAGGGCATTCTTTTATACTTATTATCTCTTATTTCATCAATGAATAATTGTCTTGATTCAGTTAAATCTATAATGCTTAATATGAATCCTTTAATAATATTGACTATATCATTCCAGAAGAATGTGAATACAGCTACAAGTGTACCTATATGTAGTACTGTATCAAAGACTAATCCTGTATCTACTCCTAAAATATATTGTACTAGGGCTAAATGACCAGAACTACTTATTGGTAGAAACTCACTAAGACCTTGAACTGCTCCTAGAATAATTGCACTAATAATATCTAGCAATTTATCTCTCCTTTAAATTATTAATATTATTTTGTTATTTAGAATTAAAATTATTTATTATATATAAAAAAAGTAGTTTAAAAAAAAGGAAGGTTAAGT
>JAJQHG010000124.1:12102-18329 GCA_021199865.1 Methanosphaera sp.
GGTTAAGTAAAGGCATTAGATGAAGTCTAGCCATCCATACTTATCTTCAACTTTATTATTTATAACATCAAAGAGGTTATCCTGGATATTCTTTGTTATTGGTCCACGTTTTCCTTTACCAATCTTTATTTTATCTATAGATCTTATTGGTGAGAGTTCTGCTGCAGAACCTGTTAGGAATACTTCATCAGCAGTGTATAGACGTTCTCTAGGAATACGTTCTACGTGTACTTTGTATCCTAAATCTTTTGCTATAGTCATTACTGTATCACGTGTAATACCTTTTAGTACTGATGAACCAAGATCTGGTGTGTATATTTCTCCATCTTCTATGAAGAATAGGTTTTCACCTGTACCTTCTCCTACATCACCATTATAGTTAAGTAGGATACTTTCCTTATATCCATTTTTTACTGCTTCCATCTTTGCTAGCTGTGAATTCATATAATTTGATCCAGCTTTTGCTAAATTAGGCATAGTATCTGGTGCCATTTTTCTCCATGATGATGTGCATACATCTATTCCTTCTTCTAGGGCATCCTCACCTAAGTATTGTCCCCATGCCCATACTGCAATAACAGTTTCTAGTGGACAGTTTAGTGGGTATACTCCTAATTCTTTGTATCCTCTAAATACTATTGGTCTAATGTAGCATGATCTTATCTTGTTGATATTTATTGTGTCTTTCACTGCTTCACATAGTTCATCAACTGTGTATGGTATATCCATTCTATAGATCTTTGCTGATTTTTCTAGTCTTTCCATATGTTCTCTTAATCTAAATACTGCTGGTCCATTTTCTGTGTCGTAGCATCTGAGTCCCTCAAATACATTACTACCATAGTGAACTACGTGTGATAATACATGTATTTGTGCATCTTTCCAGTCTACAAATTCACCATTGAACCATATTTTTCCTGTTTCATCAAATGCCATATTAATTATTCCTTAATATTAGTTAGATATATATTTGTAGATCCTATTATTTAACTTAGATTATGATGATTTAGTATATTTCATGTTTTCTTTTCATATTTTTTTTATTTAATATGATAATATACCATAACCTTTATATACTACTTCACATAAACTAATTAATAGTGTCTTATAAGAAGACATGTTTCATGGGCTGGTGGTCTAGGGGTATGATACCTCCCTTACAAGGAGGGGATCAGGAGTTCAAATCTCCTCCGGCCCATTATTTAATTAAAGTACTATTTTTGAAATTTTATTATTAATTAATTATTTACTGTAAATTACTATTTTTATTCAATTCTTGGTTATAATTATTTTTCTATAAACAAAAAAGTTATAACTTATAAGTTATAAGTAATAAATTAGAACTAATAACTTTTATTATCACACATTACTACAATAAACTATAATTAATATAAAAATACACATATAAAAGAAGTATTTAGTAAAAAAAAGATTTAGAGTAGGAGAAAACTCTATAATTAGATTGATGCTGTTGCAATAGATAATATTATAGCTATAAAGAATAATATTGCTCCTTCAAATAGAACATCAGATAAATTATCTTCAACAATAAATAATCCACCAAATACAACAATAGCACTAGTAACAATCTTACCAATACCAGTGTATGGACCAGTAGTCATCATATTAAGAGCATATGAAATAACAAATGCTATAATTAGTAATAGTAACATGTATATAATCATATGATTTTCAAAGAAAGATACAATACCATCAGTATTAAATGATACACTACGTTTTATAGGACTATGCTGACTACTAAGACTGTTAGTTCTGTTACTAGATCCATTTGATCTTCTAAGACTAAACCTACTACCAGAATTAGATCTAGACCTACTATTATTACCACTTGATAATCTGTTATGTGAATTATTTCTTACTGGCTCTAATCTAGCAGGTTGATAGTTTGGTGAGTTATAATACTCAAAGTCATCATCATCATTAACATCTACTTGTGGCTCAGTAACAATAGTACGTTTATCAGCATAATTCTTTGCAATCTTAATTAATCCCTTTCTATCAACTAATTTAATGTTACGTTTCTGTGCATATACTGCTGCTCCATGAGTAAAACTACTAGTAGTGAATATAATGATTTTTGATGCATTAGTAACTCTTGCAACTACTTCCATATCCTTTAAAACATCAAGACCTATCTTCCAAGGCTCTTCATAGTTTTTACAGTTAACCACTACTCCAACATCACCCATAGATGTCGTTAGAGTTCCATATATGTCAACAACATGATTAGAAACTCTATAATATTTTGTAATTTCAAATCCACTATCTTCCATTATAGTAGCAATGAAATTCACTAATCGTTCTTTTTCCAAGTTTTCCCCCTCGAATAATAGTTATAAAATTATGAACTTTATCATTGATTTATAATTTATATTTCCATATATTATAATTTAACTATCATCATATTTATTATAAAATTATATGAAAATTAAAAATAACATTAACTAGAATAATCATATATACTAATATGAAGATCTTAGTAACAAATGATGATGGTATAAACTCTAATGGTATAATAGCAGCAAAGGATGCAGCACAACAGCATGCTGATACAACAGTAGTAGCACCACTAACACAACAAAGTGGAGTAGGACATAAAATAACACTAATGAAGCCCCTTAGAGCAACACCTACACAATTAATGGATAAATCAGAAGGATATATAGTAGATGGAACACCAACAGATTGTGTAATATTAGGAGTAAACTCTATAATGGATGAAAAGCCTGATTTAGTAGTATCAGGGATAAATATTGGTGAAAATCTATCAAAATCAATAACAACATCAGGTACATTAGGAGCAACATTTGAGGCAGCATCATTTAAAATACCAGCAATAGCTGTATCACTACAAGTAATAAGAGAAGATGTTAAATTCTCAAATGGAGTGCATAATATAGACTACAATTATGCTAAGAAGATACTCTCAAAACTAATAGGTAGAGTTATAGAATATGGAATGCCTACTGGTGTTGATATACTAAACTTAAATATTCCAGCAAAACCTTCAGGTGAAGATATTATACAAGCACCATTTGCACATAGAATGTATACAACAGATGTTGAAAAACGTATAGATCCATATGGACACCCATATTACTGGATTATAGGAAATATGGTTGATGATGAGAATGAAAATACTGATGTAAACACTATACGAAAACGTTGTCTTCCAACAGTAACACCCGTATCTATTGATATGTCTGTAAATACAGATATATCTAAATGGCTAGAGGAATAACTTATTTCTCAACATTAATACCCATAATATTACTATAATTATTTGCTACATCCATAGCAATATATGCACTACCAAGAGATCCACTATGATCACTCATAACCTCTACTGGTGCAAGATTCTCTACTTCTACTTTTATTTTACCACTAATATCAATAGGTTCACTCATCACGCCACCAGAACCTGTTAATATAATAGCATCAATATTCTTATTACTTACACCATATAATCCATATATCTCCATAACAACACTCATAACTAGTGAATCAATAGCAAGAAGAGCATCCTCATCACCATTTACAGCTTTTTCTAGTATATCATCCTTCACATGGCTAACACTACTATCTACATGTGCAATCTTGGAGATACCAGCATGTGAGAAGCATTCATTAGCACTACACTTATTTTCATCAATGTCACGTATCATTGATAAATCAATTGGGCCATGAATAAATCCCATTGCACCAATACATGCATCTATTGCACCACGAATTACTCCATTCTCTACTAGTATACACACAGTATTAGAACTAATATCTGCTATTATCATGTTATTATATCCATACTTCTTGTAGGCATAGTAGGATAAACTAACCTTCTCACTACTAGCACAGTGTGAATAACTAGCCCTGAAACGTTTATCTAGAAATTCACATTCACGATGTAGTCCTGGTATTAATACTGCTGGTATATTCATAGACTCAATATCACTATATACACTACTTCCTCCACCAGTAACACGTCCTGCACCATTAATTGACTTAATACCTCGATTTACTACTTTTTCAAGGGGCATGATACTACTTATATTATCACCCATAGCATAAGTCATGGCTAATAACTCTATATCACTAATATCAACATGTTCAGTTAGTGTATTTTTGAATGATACCTTATTATTTGCTAGATCCTCACGATTTAGTTTAAAGTAGCTAACCTCAGATCTTGCAGTATCTATTATACTAAAACTTATTGCTGTTGTTCCATGATCCATACCAACATAGTATTTCATGATAAAATCTCCTATTAACAATTAATTAAATAATTTATTACTAAAAATAGTTTATATAATATGGGGGTTAAAATGTATAAAAGAATAGAATAAATCTATTCTTCTTTTTCTAGACCACAAGCTGTTCTAAGGTGTTTTCCAACAGTTTCGATCTGTTTTTCGCCCTCAAGTCTTCTTTGTGTTAATAATTTAGGGTTTGAAGTATCAGAATCTACTGCAAATTCTGTTGCGAAAGTACCATCCTGGATCTCTTTTAGGATTTCCTTCATGTTCTTCTTGGATTCCTCTGTGATTACTCTGTCACGTCTTGTTAATCCACCAAACTCTGCAGTGTTACTTACATCATGCCACATGTTTCCAAATCCTTTCTCATAGATTAAATCTACAATTAACTTCATCTCGTGACAGGTCTCAAAGTAAGCCATCTCTGGTTTATATCCTCCTTCAACGAGTGTTTCAAATCCTGCCTGGATAAGTGCTGTTAATCCACCACAGAGAACTGCTTGCTCACCAAATAGGTCAGTTTCGGTTTCTTCTCTGAATGTTGTCTCAATAACACCAGCACGAGTTAATCCTACAGCTTTTGCCATTTCTATACCAATATCAAATGCATTTCCTGTTGCATCTTGTTCTATTGCTATTAAACCAGGAGTTCCAAATCCTTCTTGGTAGGTTTGTCTTACCTTGGATCCTGGTGCTTTAGGTGCAATCATTGTAACATTTACATCACTAGGTACTCTTATACGATTGAAATGTATATTATATCCATGGGAGAAACTAATAGTGTTTCCTGCTTCAAGGTTATCCTTTATCTGGTTTTCATAAACATCTTTCTGGATTTCATCAGGAATTAATATGTGGATGATATCTGCTTCTTTAGCTGCATTCTCAATAGATTTAACAGTTAAACCTGCATCTTTTGCATCATTCCATGATTTACCGCCTTCTCTTAAACCCATAATAACATTTAAACCACTATCATGCATGTTTAATGCTTGGCCTTTACCTTGACTTCCATATCCGATTACTGCGATAGTTTTATCTTCTAATACATTTGTTGTTACATCATCATCATAATATATTTTCATGTTATGAGTACTCCTTCATTAATAAATTTAGTAAATAATAATAAATTTAATAATATATTTTAAAATACAAAAAGTTTATTATTATTAAAATATATGATCTATCTAATATAAAAGACTTTTTTTAATTAATACATAGAAATAACAATTTATGATTAAAATATATAATTACTAATAAAAAAGAATTAATAAAGAAAAATGTGTGTAGAGATATGAAACAATTAGAATCAAAACCAGAAAAGATTGAATGTAGAAAACATCCTACAATCAGCCAGGTACAAATAATAGATAATAAGCCAAACTTCCCAATTAGTTGGATGAATATACAGGGCTACTGTGAATACTCAATATACCTAGAACATTTTCAACACATCCATGTAGGCCAAACAAAAAAGATGAAGAATGGAACAAAAGTACACAATAAACTAGAATCAGACTTTAAAGAAGAAGCCCAAATAAAACCATTAGATGAAATAATAGATATATCAAGAACACAAAAGGTTATATCACGTGAATTCTTTGTTGTAAGTTCAGAATATGGGATAAGGGGATTCATAGATGAAATATGGTTAGAACCAGATAAGATAGTAATAATTGATGATAAGCCTGGAAGTAAAGCCTACTACTCAATGATACACCAGGTATATGCATATGCACTAGCATACAAGCAATACATAACAGATGATAGACCAATAGAGGTAGCACTACGTACAAGTACAACAGGTAACATATTCTGGAAAGAAGAGTTCACACAAAAAGCTCAAGAAGAAATAATTAGTATAATAAATCATATGCAAAGATTAATAACAGGTGAGGATGAATTTATACCTACAGATAATCCAAACAAGTGTAGATCCTGTAGATTTAATAT
>JAJQHG010000016.1 GCA_021199865.1 Methanosphaera sp.
TGTAAATGTTAATTTAGTTTAAATAAAGAATGTATATATTTTTAATAATTTTTTTATTTTACTAATTTATATTTTATTGATTGTACTCTATTGTTTTTGTATTTATTTATTGTATCAATCTATTTAATTGGTTTACAAATAATAAAACTTTTTTTCCATTGGATATTATTGATTTCTGATAAATTAATAATTTATCATAATTTATCATGATTAATAATGTTTAAATATAATAAATTATACAATATTCATTAGAGGTTAATTCTAGAAGTTAACCTTTAACCATAGACATTGTAGAAAATGTCATAATATTTAATATTATTTCTCTTTCAAAATGTGTTAATACGCTATCTCAAAATTTTGATCGGATACTAACAAAAATTAGAGAAAGTCTGATAATATTTACATAGGAGTTATTAAAAATGACTACATTTAAAGGATTTGCAATGAAAGGTTTAAACGAAGTTGGATGGATAGAAAAAGAAAGACCTGAATGTGGTAGAAGAGATGCAATAGTAAGACCATTAGCATTATCACCATGTACTTCTGATATACACACAGTATGGGAAGGAGCAATTGGAGACAGAAAAGACATGATCCTTGGTCACGAAGCTGTGGGAATAGTTGATGAAGTAGGTTCCGACGTAGTAGACTTCAAACCAGGAGATCGTGTAATTGTACCAGCTATTACACCTGACTGGGAAGATGAAGCAGCACAAAGAGGTTTCTCATCACAAACAACAGAACCATTAGGTGGATGGAAATTTTCCAACTTTAAGGATGGAGTATTCGGTGAATGCTTCCACGTAAACTTAGCAGATGCAAACTTAGCAAAACTTCCTGATGATATAAAACCAGAAACTGCAGTAATGTTAAGTGATATGTTCTCAACAGGTATGATGGGAGCAGAAAATGCAAAAATTAAATTAGGTTCATCAGTAGCTGTTGTAGGAATAGGTCCTGTAGGATTATGTGCTGTAGCAGGATCTGCAATTCTAGGAGCAGGTAGAATCTTTGCTGTAGGTACAAGACCTAATTGTGTAAAAGTAGCAAAGAACTACGGAGCAACAGATATAGTAAGTTATAAAGAAGGACCAGTAGATGAACAGATTCTAGATCTTACAGATGGTAAAGGAGTAGACTCTGTAATTATTGCTGGTGGAAACATGAACACATGGAATCAGGCTATTGCAATGGCAAAAGCAGGTTCAGTAGTATCAAACGTTAATTACCTTAGTGGTGAAGACACAGTACCAATTCCAAGAGTAGAATGGGGTTGTGGAATGGCTAACAAAGATATTGCAACAGGATTATGTCCTGGTGGTCGTGTAAGAATGGAAAGATTAGCTGATCTAGTAAGATATGGTAGAATAGATCCTGATCAATTAGTAACCCACAAATTCAAAGGTTTAGATAAAGTAGAAGAAGCATTAATGCTCATGAAAGATAAACCTAAAGACTTAATTAAACCTGTTGTAACAATCGAGGAATAAAACCCTTCATTTATTTCTTTTTTTTAAAAAAAATTATCTAAATATCATATTACTTCTAAATTAATTAATATAAAAATCTAGTTCTAAAATAATATAATCACTTCAAAAATAGTATTGGATGGTGAATATTAGGGATTAATTATCTACCTGACTTACTAGTTGTATGATCTGTGCAGCCTGTATACCTGATATCTTCAATGTTTTTAATGCTTTTACTGTTGATGTATTAAGATTAAGGTTAGAGACTACAAGGTTTTCTGTTACAAGTTTTCTGAATTGATCATACTTCTTATTATCATTAAATACTACTCTAAGATCAAATTCTACAGGTCTAAGTTTTTCATCTAAAACAGTTGCTAGATCTTCAATTGCCTCATCATTAGCTTTTATCATCTGATGATTAAGAGTTTTACCTATGTCTCTTTGAGTAAAACTTTTTTCTAGTTCATCTATAATGAGTTGATCTACTACTTCATTATCCTTAATATTATTTTTTAGATTCTTATTTCTCTTATTTGTTTTAATAAACTCATCATAGAATTGGTCAATATTCTTCTTGTTATGATCATATAATTCATCTACTGTATCAAGAAGTACTGCACTAGCATATTTTTTAATATTGTTTACTGTTATCATATTTAATCCCTATTATATTAGTTAATATGAATTTTGATTTTTATTATTAATAATATTTTATAAGATAAAATTAGTCTTAATCATGAATTTAGAAAGATTAAATTTCTCTAATATAATTTTAATTATGTAAAATAAGTATGGTGTTTATTATAAAAAAAGGTTGATTGTAATAAATATTACAATCTATTTCTTTATTTATTGTGCTTTAGTATCATTAAAGTAGTTGTATAATAATACTGCTACTATTGCTCCAAGAATTGGTGCAATTAAGTATATTGGGTATAAGGATAATGTGTTAGTTCCAGTTACAAGGTAATTTAATACCATAGGTGTAAATGAACGTGCTGGGTTTACTCCACAGCCTGAAAAGTTACCTATAGCAACAACTATACCTGCAAGTGCTATACCTATTGATACAGCCGCATCTGCTACACTAACATCACTATCTACAACTGTAGCCATAATTACGTACATTAATAAGAATGTACCTAAGAACTCAGCTATAAATATTCCAAGATTACTTATATCTCCAAATGCTCCTACAGATCCTAGTACACCTACACTAGATGCTACGTCTCCACTAATAGCTAGTAGTACTGCTGATGCTATGAATGATCCTATAAATTGAGCTATAATATAAGGTATTACATCTTTTCCTGGGAATTTTTTTCCTACCCATAAAGCAATTGTTACTGCTGGGTTAAAGTGTGCTCCACTTATTGGAGCAAAGGCATATATGGCAACCATTAGTGCTAGACCAAATGCTACACCAATACATAACCAATCTGGCATAGTTATACCTATATTGTAGATACTTGCTGAGTCCACACCACTATTAATTAAGAGTGTTAGAACTACACTTGCAGTACCGAAGAATACAAGTATAAATGTACCAACAATTTCTGCTAGTATTTTTTTCATTTCTGTCATTTTAAATTTCTCCAAATAATCAATATGAGGAAACTGTGTAATTAGTATCAAAAATATTCATGTCTTTTTGGATCATTTTTTATTTCCTTCGCTTCCTACATAATAGTTTTCCTCGTCTAATTAATACTTAGTTTTTTCTTATTATTTATACTAAACCTATATTACATACAATATACTTGATTTTTATTAAAATTTAATGATAAATAAGGTTTTTTATTAAATAAAATTAATTAATTATTAAAGTATTTTTAATATAGAGCTTCTTATTATAACACATTTAGTTTAGGCTAATTTCATAGATAATAAGCTATATAAGAGTGTTAT
>JAJQHG010000091.1 GCA_021199865.1 Methanosphaera sp.
ATATAAACTATAGATTAATCTAGGTTATGATAATATGAGCATTATTACCACAGTTGTAGGTAGTTATCCAACACAAACATATGAAGCACAAAGCTTTAATGATAAGTTAACAAAGTCTCTAGGATTATATGATCCATATAGACAGGCAATAATTGATTCTGTTAAGTCATTTGTTAGTGCTGATATTGATATTATATGTGATGGACAGGTACGTGGAGATATGGTTAAGATATTTACTAGTAAGATTAATGGCTGTGAGGTTATTGACAATACTGTTTATATTAAGGGTAAAATTACACCACCAGTACACCCCATAAGTGTTAATGACCTAAAATTAGCATATAAAACAGCTAACAGTGTAAATAGTGACTATGAATTATTTGCACCTCTTGATGCTATATTTGATCATGAAGTTAAGGGTATAAAGGGTGTAATAACTGGACCTACCACACTTATTCATTCTTCTATGATAGATAACTTTTATAGTTCTAAAGAGAATGCAATATATGATATGGCTAAAGTATTACGTATAGAAGCACAGGAATTAGAGAAGGCTGGTGCATGTGCAATACAATTAGATGAACCATTTATTTCAACGGGAGCCGAGGAGATTAATGTATCCAAAAAGGCTATAGAAATTATTAGTGAAGCAATAGATATACCTGTCATATTACATGTCTGTGGAGACCTAAAGGATGTTTTATCTGACCTATTAAAGTTTAATGTGGATATATTAGACTTTGAGTTTAAAGGAATGCCACAAAATAAAGGTGTATTATCAGATAGTTGGTCTAATGAGTGTAATAAAAATATTGGTATTGGTTGTCTAGATACTAAGATGCCTAGTGTAGATGATTATAGTCAAGTTAAAGAAACTATAAAGGAAGTACAAAGTATTATTGAACGTGAAAATATAATCATAGATCCTGATTGTGGTATGCGTATGTTAGAGGAAGATGTTGCAAGAGGAAAATTGGATATTCTAAAGAAGATTAAAGAGGATGGTATATAATATGGCTAAATTTATTCGTACAAACTCAATAGCTAAAGCATGGCTTACCTGTGTAAAGAAGATAATGACTGAGGGTAATGAGGTAACAGATGAGCGTGGAAGTCTAACAAAGGAATTACAAAATGTTATGTTGGAGATAACTGATCCTGATGATAACACTATACCAGAGTGTTCACCATGGCATGATGATAGACTTGAGACATATAAGCAGGAATTACTTGATCCACTAAATGAACAAGGCTTTGTATACACGTATGGTAATCGTCTAAGAAGCTACTTTGATATTGATCAATTAGATACATGTATTGATAAACTTAATAATTGTAGACAGTCACGTAGAGCCATAGCAATAACTATTGATCCTGTGCAGGATAATAGTGTTGATGAGATTCCATGTCTCCAGGAGATTGCCTTTCTAATAAGAAATGATGAATTATATATGACTGACTTCTTTAGAAGTAATGATTGTGGTGGAGCAACATTTCCTAACCTATTTGGTATTAGAGAAGTAGGCTATTATGTAGCCAAGAATACTGATACTAAGCTAGTAAATATGGTGCATCATGCAATGAGTCTACACATATATGAGCATGACTGGGATAAATGTAGAGAGATTCTTAGAAAATACTAGAAAATGGATTTTTTATCAATATAAACTAATAAGACATATGATAAATACTAATAATTAAATATAGACTATCTAATAATATAGATGATAATTTTCGTGGAGATGTATGTATGAGTGAAAGTATGAATATTGCAGCAAAAAAGATTGTTGATAAAATAGTACAAGATAGCGAGAAACTTAAGGTTATTCCCTCAACACTAGATAATGGTACAACTGTTATTGATTGTGGAGTAAATGCTAAGGGTAGTATTAAGGGTGGAGAATTATTTACTAAGGTTGCTCTTGGTGGAATATCTGATGTAGGTATATCCATTCCTGGTGATCTAAGTGATATTATGGCAATGCCTGCTGTAAAGGTTAAAACTGATTTTCCAGCATTATCTACACTAGGTTCACAGAAGGCTGGATGGAAGATTGATGTTGATAACTACTATGCTATAGGTTCTGGTCCTGCACAAACCCATAAATTCCCTGATAATGAAATATATAAAATGACAAATTACAAAGAGGACTCTAATATTGCTGTTATAACCTTAGAGGCAGATAGTCTTCCATCTGTAGAAGTAGCAGATTATATTGCTAGTGAGTGTGGTGTTGAGGCTGAAAATCTTTCAATACTTGTTGCACCTACATCTTCTCTTGTTGGTTCTATACAGATTAGTGGTAGAACACTAGAGACGGGTATTTATAAGATGTATGAGATAATGGACTTTGATATTACAAAGATTACTTATGCTGCAGGTATTACTCCTATTACACCTGTAGATCCAGATAGTGTTAAGGCTATGGGTAAAACTAATGATGCTATAATCTTTGGTGGACGTGCATATTATTATATTGAGCCAGATGAGAATGAAGATTTAGAGGAGCTTGCAACTAACTTACCATCTAGTGCTAGTGATAAGTATGGTAAGAACTTTATTGAGTTGTTTAAGGAAGCTGACTATGAGTTTTATAATATGCCTAAGGACATATTTGCACCAGCACAGGTTATTGTAAATGATATGGTTACAGGTCAAATATTCCACACAGGATTCATTGACCTTGAACGTCTAAAGAAATCATTTGAAGTAAAGGAAATTATTAATAAGAAATAGATTACTTAGAGGAGGATTATTTTAATGACTAAAAGGATAGGAATTTGTAGTACAACATTTGCTAGATTTGATATGGCTACAGCAGCCATTAAACAGATCAAGAAACAAGTCACAGGCGTTAAATTTATTGAAAGTTATGTTCCAGGTGTAAAGGATTTACCTGTTGCATCTAAGAAGCTAATTGAGGAAGAAAATTGTGATATAGTTATGGCCTTTGGTATGCCTGGTGGTGAGAGGATTGATAAACTCTGTGCACATGAGGCTAGTACAGGATTAATTCAAGCACAACTTATGACTAATACACATATTCTAGAGGTATTTGTACATGAGGATGAAGGTGTAGATGAGAAGGATCTTAAAGAATTAGCTTATAATCGTGCAACACAACATGCAGATAACCTTGTTAAAATGTTATTTAAACCAGAGGCTATGAAAAAAGAGGCAGGTACTGGTGTACGTGAAGGCCGTGAAAATAAAGGTCCGCTATAAGTGAATATATTTCTATCCTATCATAATACTTTATCCTCCCTTTAATAATCATTTCTACTTTTTTATGTGGTGAGATTCACTATGTTTTTTTTTATTTAGTAATATGTTAATTTTGGATCACTATTTTAGG
>JAJQHG010000097.1 GCA_021199865.1 Methanosphaera sp.
TATAAGTATTTATTAAATTGTTCACCTCTTTAATAAAAAATTATTTAAATCAATTAAACATCTGGGTGGTATCATGGTAAATTTATCAGTATTTTACGAATTAAACATCTATAGTACAGAAGGAAAGTTTATAGGTAAAGTAAACGAAATAGTTTTAAATATTAAGAAGGGAAGAATATCTTACCTTAAAACTAACACAAGACAAGAAGACAGTAGAAACGTTGGCTTAAGAGACATGTTTAGAAACTCTATGAGGATAGTGCCAGAAGAGGAAGAAAAGACGGCTGTAACAAAAGAAGTTACAATAGATATTCCATATGAAGTAGTTACAGCTGTAGGTGATATAATATTAGTTGATCAACAAATACTAGTACAATACCAGGCAGATCAACAAGAACAACAGAAACAATTAGCACAAAAAAAGGTAGTTAAAACACCTACAAGTAACCCTTAAGGAAGAATTCTTAATGAAAATAGGTATACTTGGTTGTGGATCAATTGCAAATGCATTAACTGACTTTAAATTAGATGGAAAATTAGATGTTGAATTATCAATATTTTATGATCTAAAAGAAGATAGTGCTAATAAATTAGCTAATAAGGTGGGAGCATCAGCAACTACTTCAATTGATCAATTAATTGATAATTCCGATCTAGTTCTTGAGGCAGCATCCCAACAAGCAGTCAAGTCACTCATACCTGATATTCTTAGTGCAGGTCGTGATGTGATGATTATGAGTGTAGGTTCACTCATGGATGAGGAATTTAGAGAAAAGCTAATAAGCATTGCTAAAGAAAATAATGCTAAGATACATATTCCAACAGGAGCAATTGCAGGTATCGACACAGTGAATGCATCAAGATTGGGTGATGTTGAGTCAGTATCACTAGTTACTCGTAAACCTCCTGTATCATTAGGTATTGACTTAGAAGATGAGGAGGAACAAATATTATTTGATGGATTAGCATCTGATGCTGTTAAGGAGTATCCAAAGAATATTAATGTATCCTCAACTTTAAGCTTAGCTTCAGGTATTGATGTTCCAGTGAAGATTATTGCTGATCCTAAAATAGATAAGAATACACATGAGATACATCTAGAAGGATCATTTGGTCAAATGGTTACTAAGACCTTTAATACGAGTACACCTGAGAATCCTAAGACAAGTGTTCTAGCAGCATATTCTGTTGCAAGCCTACTTAACAAGTTATCAAAAACACTACAAATAGGTTCATAATAACTTCTTTTTTTCATGATTTAATATGAATCATATTAATTATTTTTTTATTATATTTTTTTGGTGATCTAGTGAAAGAATATGAACAATTCTCTAACTTAAAAGTTGTATGGGACTTACCCTTAATTCTACGTATTGATGGTCGCTATTTCTCTAATTACACTAAGAAACTAAGACTCGAAAAACCATTTGATGAACGTTTACGTGACTTATTTATAGAAGTATCAAAGGATCTAGTTCGAGAGTTTAGTCCAAAATATGTATATACTTTTTCTGATGAAATAAACATCCTACTAGATAACATACCATTTAATGGTAGGGTAGAGAAAATTGACTCAATATTTGCATCATATACTAGTGCATCATTCATGAAACACTTATATAGTAATTTAGATCAATTTAGTGTTGATACTAGTGATATTGATGTAGCATCATTTGATTGTCGAGTAATAACAACAGCAAGTCATATAAATGACTACTTTAAGTCTAGACAAGATGAAGCCTGGAGAAACTGTCTAAATGGTTATGCTCAAAGCATATTACGAAAAGAATATTCCTCAACAGATGTGGCTCACAAGTTATATAAATTAAATAAATCACAAATTCATGACTTATTATATGATCATGGAATAAACATAGCTAAAGTTCCAACATGGCAGAAAAGAGGATTAGCAGTATATAAAGTTAAAGAACAACAAGAAGGCTTTAATCCTAAAATCCAGGAAAAGAATATATCCAATAAAAATAAGATATATGTAGATATGGAAGTAAAATTAATAAGATAACACAAACTAATACATATTATAACAAGGAGGATAAGGATGAATCTAAACAATGTCTTATCTAAACTACTAGGTACTGATAAGCAAATCAATGAAGTACAAATAGACACAAAAGTCGTTGATGAAATAATTAAGATAGCAAAAGAGTCCGACCCAAATGAATATGTTGCATCACTAGCTGGACGTATAGATGATGACATACTAAAGATTAATGGATTAATCTTTCTACCATTTAAAGCATCAAGTACTAGTGCAACAATGGACATGTTCATGATGCCAATAAAAACAAATTCTGTAGGTTCTGTACATAGTCATCCAGGACCTAGTGCACAACCATCAAATGCAGATCTATCCTTCTTTGCAAAGAATGGATATTTTCATATGATTATATGTAGGCCATATACACCATTAACACTAAAGGCATATGATATTGAGGGAAATCCAATGTCATATAATATAGTTGATCTTGGAGATGATGTAGAAATTAAACAATTAAATGAATTAGATTTCGAGGATGATGAGTATGCAGATCTCTTTAAGGAGGGTATACTTGGCGATGATATAATCGATGAACAACAAGATAGTATACTAAATCAACAAGTAGATAATAAATTAAAAATTGATCAACAAAAAGAAGATATAATTGATCAACAACTAAAGGATACAATAACCCCAACAAATATAGGAGATGATTTAATGACAAACCAAGAAAATAAAACACCACAAGAAACAAAGACTCCACAAGAAACAAAGACTCCACAAGAAAGTAAACCTCAAGCATTCTTTAACTTAGAATTAGAGTCAAATGGACGTAAGATAAATAAACAGATACCTTTACCACCTGAATATGAGCCAGGGGATGCTATAGAAGTAGATATACGTACAGATAAAACTCCTGGTGACACAATTGATGAGATTATTCTTAATATTAAGAAGCCGGGCAGTGAGGATCTACAAGTTAAATCACAGATGGAGCCAATATTAGATACAACAACTGTTAAATCTAAACCAAATACTCCAAAAATAAATATGACAAAGATGAACAATAATGTTATAGATATTGATCCTGTTGATCCTGTTGAGCCAAATAAACAGGATAAATCACCAGAAGATATACAGAAGGAAATTAAGGAATTAGAAGCCGATATTAAGAAACTTAAAGAGGAAAATGAGCGTCTAAAAAGGGGTCAATAATCAATCTTTATAGATATTCTTCACCCATAATATTTTCTTTTTTTATCTAATTTTTATAATAGATTACAATAACTCATAATAAATTAATAATCATAAATATTATTTCATAATGATTATCATGACTTCTTAATGATTAAT
>JAJQHG010000087.1 GCA_021199865.1 Methanosphaera sp.
GTATTTAACATAATTTCATTAAAAGAAAAATAAAATGAATTTACCTTCTTGTATAGAAGGATAAATTCTTATTTTTTAAAAATAAGCCTAAAAAATGAATATCTAAAATAATATATGGAATAATAGAGGATACTTATCTTATTCTAATAGTTTTCTTAAGTTACCCTCTAATTGAATTATTTGGTCACGACTTGGCTTTGTCTGATCAATATCAAGTACTTCCATAATTCTAGGATCAACTAATGATTCAAATCCCATCTGTTGAACATAACCTGTAAGCTTTTCTCTAAGATTTACATCCTCAATTTCCTCAGGATCTAAACCAAGATATCTTGGAAGCTTACTTGATGAAGGGAATTTTACAACGCCCCTTACTTTGTCTCTAAGTGATTGACGACGCTCAACTATTGTTGTAAAATCATCCTCAAGATCATGATCCATGAAAGGTACACCAACATCACTTAGAGCAATAAGTTTCTCATCAGAAAAGCTTAATGGCTTATCTATTAGTTGAGTTGAACGTGAAGCAACTGTTCCACCACTTCTATGGAAACGTGGCCCCTCACCAACCTCTAGTCCTGCATTTACCATTGCACTTCTAACTGGACTAGCAGCCGTATATGTTAATATTAATGCATGTGGTGTAATAAATTCCTTAAGTTTATTAAAAAAGTCTACTGTAAATAATTCTGGACTCTTTGATGGACTAAAAGGATCTAAGAACACAGCATCATATTCCTTATTAGCATGATTCTTAATAAACTCTCTTGCATCACATACATGTAAATTAAGGGTAATATTTGATGGAATATCACTAATAACCTTATTATATTGCAAGTATTCATGCTCAATAAGATATGTCTCTATTGTCTTCTTAACATATTCATGTGATTTACATATGTCTGGCACAAATAGTGTTGTAGCTAATGTCTCAATTGATGATTCAACCATATCAATTTCTATTTTTATATCAATATCATTTAGGTAGTCAAGTATTGCAGAACAATTATATCCAATACCACTACATAGATCAAGTACTCTTATAATACTTGTTGTTTGTGCAGTTTCTTTAAGTTTTGAAGGTATAGCAAATTTATTGAATGCCTCTGTACGTGCACCAAAGGTACTATGTAGTGTTTCAGACTCTGATCCACGTATTGCGGAGGATAATGTGTATGAACCATCATCAGTTTTAATTAAAAAACCAGCAAGTTCTTCCGTATATAAATCTCGAGCATCTTTATGTCCAGCAAGCTCTAATTCAAAGACTTCCTGTATCAGTTGCTTATTAGATTCTGATATCTCAAGTCTTGTATCAATAGTATCGTTGTCCACTAAATCACCTATTTAAAGGTTTTAAATTTAATTTATTATAAAAAATAAATAATTCCTAATAATAATCCTAATTTATAGAATATAATATATATTAATATATCTTTTTTAACAATAATAAAAGTTTAGATTAATTCTTATAAATAATTATAAAGTATAATAAATAAAAGATAGAACATAAATATAGTTAATAAAAATTAAAGAGTGATAATATGAATAAAAAGCTCATTATTGGGATAATTGTTATAATAATTGTAGCAATAATCGCGATTCCACAATATGAATCATACCAAGCTGAGACTTTATCTAAAAACTTCAATGATAGCCTACAGAATGTTAGTTCAATTGAATCAGAAGTTGAAGATAAAGTTGAAACAATAAATAGTCAAAATTCAACAGATTCAGATGAACTAATTAGTACAATAAACAATGACTTAACACCAAAATTCAGTGAAGAATTAGATATACTTAATAAAACCAAGGAATATACTGATAATGAAACAGAGCTTGAATACATTGAATTACAAGAGAAGAGAATAAACCTTGAATCACAAAACCTTAATAATACAGTAACAACACTAAATGCACTTGCAGGATACTACAGAGGAGAAAAATCTGCAGAAGAAGCACAAAATACAATAAATGAAGTATCCAACTTATCAGCTGAAACTTCTACTAATCTAACACAAGCATATAATGATATTGCAAAGTTATTAGAGGAAAACCCAGAACTAAATACTAAGCTACATGACTTAGGATTAATTGATTCATTCTATGGTACACCATCTAATACTACTAATACTACTAATAGTACCAATACTACTAACACTACATCATAGAATAAACTCCCCTCCCAAATTATTTTTTAATATAACTTATTTTAATCTACATTCAATACAGGACTATTATTATACTAAAGAATAATAAAGAGAACTAATATATTTAATTATATTATTGATTTTTATAAAGAAAACAAAAGGATGTTTGAGAAATGAAATCATTTAACATGCATGTTAAAATCGTCATAATTAGTGAACATGGCAAGATTCTTCTACTAAAAGAAAGAAATACTGGTAGAAGACCATTATGGGATCTGCCTGGAAGTGATCTTACAGATGAAGAAAGCTTTGATGAAGCAGTAATGAATCAAGTACCAAAAGATATAGGATTCTTTGCATATCCTGGTCAAATCATTGGAACAACACTACATAAAACACGTAATGGAAATCATCTATATGTAATAATGGAGTCCCATACTCGAAATAGTGACATAATACTATCTGAGAAATATGACTCATATGTATGGATAAACATAGAACGTATAGGTGAATATCCACTAGTTCCATGGCTAAATAATTACATAAAACATGAGGAAAACCCATTTGAAGATGTGACAATAGCACTACAAGAAATGGATATAAAGGAGGGCTACAAACAGGATGTAATAGAAGAAAACATGGACAACTATACTGAAAGTATTACCAGTATGATACCAAGCTTTGATGACATAACTGGTAGAATCTCATTAGATGATAATGAATCACAAGAGAGTCCAAATCAAAAAGAAGAATCAAGTAGTAAGGGTTCATTTGGATTATTAAAAGATGTAATTAACAGAACACTCCATCCAAGAGAAGCAGAAGTAACACATAACCAACCAAAAGAGAGAATATACCCTGAGACTCCATCAATAAATGAGGAAGAACTAGAAGAACAATTAAACTTCAAATTTAAAAACTCTGATGATGATATCATAATAACTCATGATGCATATGATGATGACATCATAATAGATCATTCAGAGGATGATATAAATAAGAATCCTGATGATATACTACTAGAATCCCTTGATAATAACTCTGATAGTCTACTAGTAAACTCAGATGTATTTGATAGTGATGATGATATAATAATTGATCACTCAGAGGATGAAGTTATCATAGAAGACCAGATAGTAACAGATGAAGTTGTACAATCAGATGAGAAAATAGCACAGAAGAGTACAGAGGAAAGAAAGATTAAAGGCTTTAATATGAATGTTAATAGTGATCAGAACATGAAAAAACAAGAGCCACTAATCATAAAATCAGAGCCAAAACAAGATACAGAACCTAGAAAACCTGCTACAGAAAAAGATGATAAAAAAGTATCCTGGAAGGAACGTCTAGATAACTTTAGTAGAACTGATGCAAATGAAGAAAGAACTGTTCCAAAACCTAAAGGAAAAAGATAAAAACAATACTTAATTCCAAACATCCACATAACCCCCACTATTTCTATATAAAATTTCTATAAAATAAGTAACTACTTCTATAAAAAATAGGATAATAAATAGTTTAGTTAAATAAAATAAAAAGAGAGTAATATAACTTAAAAGGTTATACCCAAAATATGTAATACCCTATTAATTATACTTATAATTAGTGAACCAAAAGAGTAGAAGTAATATAATACACCTACAACTGCAACATACCCCGCAATCATAAGATATGTATCATGTTCAAGGTTACTTACAGCCAATATAAGAATAGATACTGCTGGTAAAAAGTCTGTTAATGGTATTGGTAGTGGTAGGAATAGTATACTTGCTAATAGAATTATAATTAAACTATTTATCTTTAGAATATAGGTATTATGTGTAAGATTACCTCTTGGATGAGAAACTTTCTCAATATACTTAAGAACCCTAGTTAGTGAGCTAAATAATTTATCTAAAGACTCAGTAGAAATTTCAAATTGTGCCACCTTCTTTGGTAGTATAAGAGGTCTATTAAATAAAATTGAAAATGCTAATAGTATTATTAATATACCAAATGGAGTACTACTACCAGGTAATGATACAGGAATCAGGAAGGGTGCTATTAATATTAATATTAATAAGTAACTACTTTCATCAGATATAATATCCACAAGATATCTTATTGTAACCTTATCCTCTTTTTTAAGTTCTTCATAGATATTGTTTATCTTATGGGAAGTTTTTAATGAGTCTCTGTTATCTGTGTCCAAAGTATATCACTCAATAATATATTTAAAAAAAAAGAAAAGAAGAGAAGATGAATTTATATATAATTTCCTCTATTCTGTAATCTTTCTTCTTCTGGTATCTCATTAATATCTAATCCTGGCATTGCAGCTCCAAGATCTGTAGATACTTCTGCAATAAGATCAGCATCATCATAATGTGCTGTTGCATCTACAACTGCCTTTGCAACTAGTTCGGGGTTTTCTGATTTAAATATACCTGAACCTACAAATACACCATCAGCTCCAAGTTGCATCATAAGTGCAGCATCAGCTGGTGTTGCAATACCTCCAGCAGAGAAGTTTATAACTGGTATACGTCCCTCTTTTGCTGTTTGTACTACTAGGTCTCTTGGTGCATTAATGTCACGTGCTACCTGCCATAATTCCTCTTCAGTCTTATTCTCTATTTCACGAATAGCTCCCTGAATTGTTCTCATGTGTCTTACAGCTTCAACAACATTTCCTGTACCTGCTTCACCCTTGGTTCTGATCATTGCAGCACCCTCATCTATACGTCTAAGTGCTTCTCCAAGGTTTCTTGCACCACATACAAATGGTATTGTGAATTGTTCCTTATCTATGTGGAAGTCTTCATCTGCCTGTGTTAGTACTTCACTCTCATCAATCATATCAACACCAAGTGATTCTAGTACTTGTGCTTCAACAAAGTGTCCAATTCTTACCTTTGCCATTACAGGTATGTCTACTGCATCCATAATCTCAATTACTTTTGATGGGTCAGCCATACGAGCTACTCCACCAGCCTTCCTTATATCGGATGGTACACGTTCTAGTGCCATTACAGATACTGCTCCAGCATCTTCTGCTATTGCTGCTTGTTCAGCATTAACAACATCCATAATTACTCCACCCTGAGTCATCTTAGCAAATCCTTCTTTTAATACTTTAGTTCCGTGTAACAATTTTATTATGCTCCTTTAAATTTTAATAATAATATGTATCATAAAAATATAGTTTATAACAATAATATAACTATGTTATTATTAATTTTTAATACTTTGTATTATCTTATTTATATCAATAGAATCAATTGTAGGAATAGCTTCTGTTGCTCCCTTCATAGTAGTTGATTGTGCTGCTATATAACTGCCAATTATTCCTGCCTCATCTATAGGATAGCCCTTAACTAATCCATATAGGAATCCTGCATTATATGCATCACCTGCACCTGTTGTGTCAACAGCATCAACCTCAAATATTTCTATCTTATTTAACATATTATCCTTAATTACTAGTGATCCATTTGTTGACTGTTTTACTACTAGTATCTCTACTCTGGATGAGATCTTATCTATTGCTTCATGGATATCATTTACATGTGTCATCATCAATAGTTCTGTCTCATTAATTAGGAGGATATCTGTTAGATCCACTAGTCTATCCATGAATTCATCTCCACGATTAACATAGAGCATTCCTGGATCAAATGCGACCTTAATATTTACAGGTAGATCCTTTATTACATCAAACTGTGTTTCTATTGATGTTGAATCATCCCCATATCCTACAAAGGAAGTTAAATGTATTATATTCGTGTTTGATATGTAATCTGGATCTATCTCATCAATACTTATGTAGTCATTATCCTTTGGTGTTACATAGAGCTTTCGGTCACCTGTCTTATCAACAAATCCTATTACTTCTCCACTTTCTCCATCAGATCTTATTACTCCCTTTGTATCAACATTATTATCTTCTAAGTAGTCTAGGAGTATCTTACCATTTGAATCAGAGCCAACTTTACCAATATATGCTGTTTTTAGGCCTAACTTTGCCATACCTATTATTGTGTTTGCTGCAGATCCCCCTGGAGTCTTTGTCTCAGAGTTTATGAATGTTTCACCATCACTTGGTGCAAATTCATCTACACTACATAGACGATCCACATTTAGAGCTCCCCAACCAATTACATCATAAGTCATCATTTAACCTCCTATAGTTTGTTAATCGTTCTTTATCATAAGGATGTGTTTATTCTAGTATCTCTTTTAGGTGGTACTGGTATTTACCTAGGCTTCCACCATAGTTTCCAGCAGATACCTTGATTACACCATCGATACCATTTAATGCCTCAATACCCTTCTTTAGGGATTCTATTGCAGCTTCTTCATTTAATGCGTCAATAACTATTTCTGGTATATAGTTTACTCCATCTTCTACCATACTTTCATCACCAAGTCTTTCTTTTAGTGATGGGCAATATGGATGATTTGTTGATGGACCAATCTCGGGATAGTTTGTTTCAACCTTACTTCCCGCAGAACAGATATCAAATGGTGTGCATACTCCATCAACTTCTAGTAGTGCATCTATTGCAGCATATCCTGCTTCAAGTACTGCCTCTTTAGTTGAACAGTAATACCAGAAGTTTACTCCCATTATACCCTGCATTACTCCAAGTTTTTGTTCAATATAGAAGTCTGATACACAGATTGGTACTCTTATCATTGTTCTACCATCAAAGTCCTCTGTCCATTCATATCCATCTCCACAGTGGCCTACATGCTCTGTTGTATCAATATAGTCATATGGATCTATTGATGCATCAAATATCTTAACGAATGGTTTTACTAGTATATCCTGTCTTATACGGAAGGATAATTCTTTATCAAACTTATCTAAGTCCTTTGAATTATACCAGAATTGGATTATTACTCCCAGCCTATTATCTGGTGTCTCATCTTTATCAAGGAATTTTTCTACACCAGACTCTGTTCTACCTATAACTGTTCCTGGTGTTGCTGATGCATCAGCTGCTATTTTCTGTATTGTTTTTTCATCTTCTGCTGTTATTATCATTCTTACACATGGACCTGTGAATGCTTCACAGTATGTGTCATCTATTTCAAAATCCATATTATCATTATCCTAGGTTTGCTATTTTTATTCCACGTACTTTATTTCGCATTTCTTCTGCTTTATTTTTTAGTTGATCTATATTATCTTCTCTAACAATATCTATTGATGCTACATTTAATAGTAAGTCCTGTAGTATTGGACTATCATTATCAGAATATGATAGTATTGCATCTAATGGATCATCATTATAACTATCTATGAAGTCATATACTCTACTTTTAGTACCACTATTAAATATACTTCCAATCAATGCTAGTATCAGGTTACTATCAGATGCAATGGATATATCAGCTACTTTTATTGAGTGTATATTACCATTGAATGATATACTTATACCATCATTATCCTTAGCATATTCTAGTGCTTCTTTATCTGTTATACTATCTCCACTATACATGAGGTTTTCTGGTTTATAGTTATGTTTATCAATAATATCTAGTATTGCATCACGCTTTCCTGCACCACCAACTGGTTTTACTGATTCTATTAGACTATTAATCTCATATCCTGGTATTACATCCTTATAGTAGTGATCAATATTTTCAAATGATGGATCAAAGAGAATGTTATCCCTGATACCTATTATCTTATCAGTCTCATCACTAGTTATGCTGTATTGATCTAGTGACAGGTTTGTTGAATAAGTATTTTCATAGTTGAACTTTGTCTTGTTACATAATGCCTTAATATATTGATTATAACTAGTACTTACAATGTATGTGGGCATAATTTCCTGAACATATTCTATTAATTGGTATGCACCATTAATCATAGATATATTATCCTCAGAGAATTCTACTATATCCTTTTCTGTAATATCTTGATCCTTAAAGAATGGTAGAATCATCTTTAGTGTAGATCCAGGTAGATGTTCTTCATACTTCTGGGAGAGAATATCATCATAACTACTTAGTATACTAAATAGTTTACCTCCCTCGGGTATGAAGTAGTCGGCTAATTCATATGCATTATCATTTATTGATAAGGGTCCCTCACAATCTGTTACATAAAATTTATCCATTAATGTAAACTCCTATTTATATAAGTAGTAGAATTTTTTATCTAATAATTATCTATATTATAAGATACATATTAAAGTATAATTAATAAATCGGATATTGATATCCATGAAGTTTAGAGAAAAGATTACTAAGTGTATATTAATCACTATACTTGTTGTAGCTATAGTTATTGTGTGTTACATGGTAGTAAATCCAAACCAAGGAGAAGGCTTCACAGAGTTATATATATTAGATCATAATAATAACACAACAGACTACCCAGTAAATGTTACACAGGGTTCAATTGAGAAGATTAATATTGGTATAAGAAATAATGAGTATGCTCAGATGAATTATACTGTTAAGATTAAGAAGGATAACCAGACATTAACAGTATATAATAGGACTCTAGAAAATAATGAGGAAACATTAATACCATACTATCTTGATAGAACCTCTACAATTGGTGATGATCAGACACTAGACATAGAACTATATATGGGTAATATTACAAATCCATACAGAACACTTACTCTTAGATATAATGTTGTATAATAGGGTTTGCTAGAAAATACTAGGATAAAAATAGTATATTAATAATACTATTATACCTATTATAACTTGATATTATGCTAAAAATAAAAATAATTAAAGACATAAATATTGATAATAAATAATTTCAAAAAAATACCAAAATAAATTAGGTATTACATAACATATAGAGGATATTAGAATAGACTCAAAAAGGAGAATAAGAATGAGTACACGTGCAGTTATTACAGGAGGAGCAGGATTTATTGGCTCACACATCTGTGAAGAATTACTAAATAACAGTGATATATCAAAGATTACAATAATAGACAACATGTCTACAGGAAACATAGAAAACCTGAAAGACTTGGATCATGATAGAATAGAATTAGTTTGTGGAGATATAAGGGATATGAACCTAGTTAATACATTTATTGACCATGACTATGTATTTCATGAGGCAGCACTAACAAGTGTACCAGAAAGTGTAGAAAAACCAGAACTAACAAATGACATTAATATTAATGGATCATTTAGAGTACTGGAAGCAGCAAGACAGACAGATATAAAGAAGGTTGTAAGTGCATCATCTGCGGCAGTATATGGTGAAGCAGAAAAACTACCTAACAGTGAAGATTTACCACTAAAACCACTCTCACCATACGCTGTATCTAAGTCACTCCTAGAGTTATACTCATACACATATACTAATACATATAACCTCCAAACAGTATGTCTTAGATACTTTAATGTGTTTGGTCCAAGACAAGCTGCAAGCTCTCCATATAGTGGTGTTATACCAAAGTTTATATCAGCACTACTAAAGGATGAAAGACCAATAATATTTGGTGATGGTCAACAGACACGTGACTTTATATATGTAAAGAATATTGCTAAGGCAAATATTACAGCAGCACATAGTGATGCTACAGGTGTATATAATATTGCTCATGGAAAAACTACTAGTATAAATCATTTATTAGAATTAATATGTGATATAATGGACTCTGAATTTAACCCAGAATATAGGCCACAACAAAGTGGTGATATAAGAGACTCTGTAGCTGATATAACAAGAGCCCAGGAAACATTTAATTTTGAGAGTGAACATGACTTTAAGAGCGAATTAAAGGAAACTGTAAATTACTATGTTGATGTATTCACAAACCAATAATACATATATTAGGAGTTTGATTCTGTGATTTCAAGACTACGGAATATACTTAAGAAAAGAGAATATGGAACTATAATTGAGAACATTGTGTCCCTATCAGGACTACAGTTTGCTAGTTATATACTTCCATTAATAACACTCCCCTATCTTACAGTAGTTCTAGGTCCAGATCGTTTTGGTCTAACACAGTATGCAATATCCCTAATAACATATTTTGAGTACTTAACAGACTATGGATTTAACTTATCAGCAACACGTGAATTAGCTATCTGTAAGAATGATGATAATAAGGTTTCTGAGATATTTAACTCGGTAATGACTATTAAGATAGTTATATGTGTACTGAGCTTCCTAATACTACTGGCTATTGTTACATTTATTCCAAAGTTTAGTATGGATAGGGAGTTATACCTCTTAACATTTGGTATGGTAATAGGATATACACTCTTTCCAACCTGGCTCTTCCAGGGAATGGAGTATATGAAATATACTAGTGTACTAAATATTATAGGTAAAATCATATTCACAGTACTAATATTTGTATTCGTAAGAGTACCTGGTGACTACCTATTAGTACCTGTGATAAACTCATTTGGATATATTGTGGTAGGTGTACTCGGATTATATATTGGACTAACACGATTCAATATTAAGGTTAAAATACCTAGTCTTAAGAGTATTAAGTATCATCTTGTAGAGGGATGGCATGTATTTATCTCAACAATTGCTATAAACATGTATACTACCACTAATACATTCCTACTAGGATTACTAACTAATAATACAATGGTAGGATACTATAGTATTGCTGAGAAGATTATTATGGCAGTAAATGGTATGATGAATCCTATAAGTCAGGCATTATATCCATTCATTAGTCGTAAGGTAAATAAGGATACTGATGATAAGAAGACTAGTATAAGCTTTATACGTAAAATAACATATATTATGGCTACTGTTAGTGGAGTAGCATCAATAGGATTATTCCTATTTGCAGAACCTATCATACTAATACTATTTGGTGATGCTTATAGTAGTTCAGTATTACTACTTAGAATACTTTCACCACTACCATTTGTTGTAGGATTGAGTACAATATTTGGTATAGAAACCATGCTTACATTTAACTATAATAAGGCATTTACTAGAATTGTATTACTAGGAGGAATACTGGACATAGTACTTGGAATCATACTAATAACATTTATGGCTGCTGAGGGAATAGCAATAAGCTTCCTAATAACAGAGATTTTCATCACTGCAAGTATGTTCTTATTCCTACAAAGTAAGGATATTAAGATAATAGATATGGGTAATATTAAAGCACGACTACTAGGAGATAACTAGGATGTATGATGCTATAATAGTAGGTGCAGGAATTAGTGGTATATGTGCAGCAAACATGCTAGCTCAACTAGACTATAAGGTGCTATTAATAGAAAAAGAGAACTATGTTGGTGGTATGTGTCATGAGAAGAGGGAGTCTAATGGAGTATTAGTACCTCTATGTGGTCCACACATACTATCAACAGATAATAAGGAGGTCTATGACCATCTATCCAAGTATACCTCCTGGAAGAGTAATAAGTCACACAAGGTAGTCTGTAAGATAAATAATACTGAGGGTATACCTATACCATTTAATCTAATTAGTATAGAAAAAAGTCTAATCAACGTTAATATTACAGATGTGATGATGGAACTATCAGATAATGGTTACAAGATTAATGATAGACTAACACTTAGACAACTTGAAGATATTGATAGTACAGTGATAGGACACCTAACATATTATCTATTAAAATACTCTGAGAGCTACTATAAGAAGTGTTATGGAAAAGATGCCCTAGAAGTACTACGATATGAGAATCCAGTACTATTTAATTATTCATATGACTGTAGATATGATGATAAGAAATACCAGGCAATACCCTCAGATGGCTATAATGAACTATTTAATCGTATGCTAAATAACAAAAATATTACACTGAAACTTGATACAGACTATAAGGATATACTTAGAGTTGATCATGAAAATGGACAGGTATACTATGAGGATAAGTTATATGAGAATAAATTAATTATCACATCACGTGTTGATGAATTCTTTGACTATGAGTATGGTATACTACCATATACTACTATGACATATCTTAATGAGAATATAGATGAGGAATTCTTCCAATCTAGTAGTATTATAGAGTATCCTGATGAGTACAGCTTCATGCGTATAATAGAATATAAACATATTACAAGAGAGGATATTGATTCAACCACTATACAGTTTGAGTATCCAGACAAGTATTATCCAGATAAGACAACACCTTACTCTCCATTACCAACAAAGAAGAATAGATATACATATGATAAGTACAAAAAGCTAATGGATAAGTATGATAAATTCTACTTTACAGGACGTCTATGTGAATATAGAAATATTAGTATTGATGAAGCTCTTAGTAGCACTATACAATTAATTAATGATAATTTTAGGATAAATAAAGATGACAGTGAAGCATAAACTAAAGAATATGGTGGAGGAAGATCCTGATAGCTGGCTATCTAAGAGAATATTCCAGGTCTACAGGGTGCTTCATGATGGACTCATATATCTAGCATATCTAACAGGATGTGTTCCCTCACATAGGTTTAGAAACTTTATGTATAAGCACTTATTCAGATTAGATATGTGTGATTCATCAATAATTTATTGGAAGGCCAGATTCTTTATGCCCTCAGGTGTACATCTAGGTAGTCATAGTATTATTGGTAACGATGCATTCCTTGATGGTCGTGGAGGACTATATATTGGGTCTAATGTTAATATAGCGGGCGACTTTAGAGTCTATACAATGGAGCATGATATTAATAGTAAAACCTTTGAGAGTACCTCTGGTAGTGTGTATATAGATGACTATGTATATATTGGTTCACGTGTAATGGTTCTACCAGGAGTACATATACATGAGGGAGCAGTTATTGCTTCAGGTACTGTTGTAACAAAGGATGTGCCTGCATGGACAATGTATGGTGGAGTACCCGCCAAGTATATTAAGAACAGAGAAGTTAATAAGTATCAATTAGATACTAATATAAAGGATTTATTTAGGTAGATTATTATGGCATCAGTTGTTAAAACACTTGCAAAGAATACTAGTGTATTATTTATTTCACAGGTTATTAGTTATCTTCTAGCATTTATATACACATTATACTCTGCTAGGTATCTTGGAACAAAAGATTATGGTATAATCTCATTTGCAACATCTATTGCTGGATTATTTTCTATATTCACAGATCTAGGACTATCTACACTAACAATACGTGAAGTAGCAAAGGATAAAAGTAGAACATATAAATATCTGGGTAATCATGGTAGTATAAAGTTTATATTATCCATTGTTACAATGATACTACTAATTATTAGTGTAAATGTTATATCATATAATGAAGTTACTAGACAAGTAGTATACTTGATTGGTGCATCAACTATTATTAATGCTTTTAGTGGTACATTTACATCAATGTTTAGAGCATATGAACAGATGGAGTATCAGTCAATATCAGAGATACTTAATGCATCTATAATGTTTATTGGTATACTACTATGTGTATTTACAGGCCAATCAGTTATTGCTGTAGCATTAGTATATGTGATAACAAATACTATAGTTTTAATTTATAACTTCTTGATGTGTACACGAAACTATGGATTAATACACTTCCAGTTTGACTTTAAATTCTGGAAGTATCTCATATACACAGCATTTCCATTAGCTATTACAAGTATATTTGCACTAATATCCTTCCGTATGAATACTATACTACTAAATATGTTGACAACTAGTGCTGTAGTAGGAGAATATAGTGCAGCATTTAACTTAATGCAAGCATTAATATTTATACCAACAGTGTATTCAACTGCAATCCTACCAATATTTGCAAAGTTCTATGTTGAGGATAAAAGTAAGCTTGACTATTCATATAAGAAGTCTTTGAAGTACCTATCTATTCTTAGTATACCTATCTCTATGGGTACAAGTATACTTTCAGATGATATAATATACTTCATGTATGGTTCAGCATATGCGAATACCATCCCTATTCTTAGACTAATCATATGGGCACTACCAGCAATATTCCTAAGCTACATCCTAGGAAACAGTATTGCATCAATAAATAAGCAACATGAGACCGTTAAGGCTACATTTGTATGTCTACTTATCAGTACTATTGGTAACTTCATATTCATCATGGCATTTAATGGAGTAGGTGCTGCTATGATTACAGTTATAAATGAGGTAAGTATGGTAGTATTCTATATCTATATTATGAATAAGTATGGATACAATGTACCTGTACTTGAGGTTATAATTAAGCCATTAATTGCCAGTATAATAATGGGTGCAGTAGTCTATGTATTAGATCTTGGACTCTTTAGTAGTGTTGCTGTTGGAGTAATAGTATATGTGATTATGGTATTTGTCCTTAGAATGTTTAATAAGGATGATTTAGATATAATGAGTGATTTACTTCCACAGAAGGCTGTTACTATACTAGGTAAACTAATAAAATAAGTTGATGATACATCATCAATAATTCTCTTTTTTATAATTAATCTTGTTATAATTAATTTCTTTAAAATTAATCTTTTTATCTAAATTCTTTAAAAATAATATCTTTAAAAATAATTTTATATTTAAAATATCTTATATTAAAAAAAGTAAATGGGTGATAGGGTTATTATCAAGGTATTTACTTAAATTTAATCTAATTTACTATATTCTTCGTCACTTACTGGTTCTAGCCATTCAGTAGAAGTGTTTGTACCAGGTATATCTATAGCTAAGTGTGTAAACTCACTATCTTTTGCTACTCCATGCCAATGCTTTACATTTGCTGGAACTATTACTACAGATCCAGGAGTTAGTTTTTGTGCAGGCTTTCCCTCCTCCTGATACCCTCCCTCACCATTTGTTGCTAGTAGTATTTGTCCACCATCCTCATCTGCATGATGTATATGCCAGTTATTTCTGCATCCTGGTTCAAATGTAACATTACCAATAGCTATTCCCTCTGTTGTTAACCATTTAAGGTAGCTATCTCCTACAAAGAATTCACCGAAAGGATTTGATTCACATTTTCCAAATAATACTTCATCACTCACATTTTTATCTCCTATTATTTTATATCTTATTATTTTATTGTTCTAACCATTCTATTACTTGACTTCTAGCATCATCTACACTACTACCATGTATTGCTAGAGCTTCTTCTATATTAGCCCCATGACATAGTTTTTCTAGGTCTTTTACTATCTTAGTTGAACCTGATCCTTCATGGGTTACGAATGGTTTTACTGTTTTATCTGTGAAGTCTAGTTGTTCTAGTTGTGTATACATTACCATTGGTAGTGTTCCACACCAGTTTGGAGTACCAATATATATAGTATCATAGTCTTCAATACTCTCTAAGGTATTTCTTAGCTCTGGCCTCATATCTTCACTACGTTCAACCTTTGCTATTTCTACTGTTTCTCTGTAATCAAATGGGTAGTCCTCTTTTCTTTCTACTTTAAATACATCTGCATCTATAACTTCTAGTATGTAGTTAGTAATTCTTTCTGTATTTCCTACATCCAGGTCTACCATATCACCACTTAAATAGTTTTCACCATTTCTTGAATAGTAGATTATTATACTCTTGTTTTGACTCATTATTGTTTCTCCTTGAAACTATCTAATTTATATATATAATTGTTTATTCCTTCAAGTAGTATATATAAAATTTGTAGTATATAAACATATGACAATACAAACCAAAGATACATAAAAAAGTTATAACAACTTAAATAACAATAAATATAACAATAAATTAGTTATACATGGAAATATCCTCTTATAAGAGAGTATGAGCAATAATAGAGTAAATAATGAAAATAGGTATAAACAGTTAAAATAGGGTAGAAATAGTAAAAAAGATTCTAGATAATGTATATAATATAAAAAAGTTGTAATGATGACTTTAATAATTACATGTTAATAATAAAGTTTTAAATGGATAATATTTTTCTAATAAAAAATTAGGGGAGGGAGAGGAAAATCAGATATTTTCTTGAGTAGCTTTTTCTATTATGAATGTACAACTGTCATCATACTTAGATATGCATTCTACTTCATCAACAGATATTTGAGAATCATAATAGTTACTAAAGATTCCTTTAAGAATACCCTTAGTTACATTACACGTAGGTATATTATATTGTAAGTTAAAACATTCATGACATCCCGTATTTTTCAGGATTAAGGGATCAGTACTAGCTATCTTAAGATTACCTAAACCTAATTGATTAAATTTATCTTCTACTAGTGCTACTAACTCTTCAAATGTATCATACACCATTGATTCATAAAACTGTTTACCAATATTTTCACCTGTTGCTACTTCTAGTGGTTCTACTTGTAATCCATGTAATAATAGTAAGGACTTATATTGCCTAAATATCTCAATATATAATTCTTCACGTGTATCTATGTTTGACTCAATTTCAGGTATTTTATATATTATTTTATCTGGATAAATTTCTCCTATATAATCAGCATATATATAGAATAGTTTACTCCTTCTATCTAATGGATGTGACTTATAACTTACAATTCCATCTTCTATAAGATTCTTTAGGTGTACTGATATTGTTGATTTTGATTTTCCTACTTGTTTGACTATCTCTGCCTCACTGACTTGACCATCCAGAACATTCAATATCTGAATTTTCATGGGACTATCAACTATTTTAATCCCCTTCCCAGTGGAAAATATTTTAATTTTTATATCATTTAAGTTATTTAGAAACATCATAAATAATATCTTTAACAATCTAATAATTTAAACTTTATTATTACCTATAAAAAATTATACTTTATTTATAGTAAAAAATATTATAAAATAAGGATTTATATAATAAAAAAAGTAGTCATAATAAAGTATAACTAACAATAGTTAATTTGAGATGAATTTAGTTTTGATACTTAATAATGATGTAGAATAACACTAACTAATTAGTTTTAGTAAAAATATTTAGATTATATATTATATATAAATAACTAGATAAGGGGAGTATATTAATGGTTTTCATATTATCAAGGTTATATCAGAGCATGCCTAACTTTATAAAGAATAATCGTAGAATCATAAACCTAGTACAAGAATTTAATAATCATAATAAGCTAAAAGAAATAGAATCACATTATAAAATGCTGGATCTAATATTTAGTAGCTGTGAAATAAAGGCAACAGGAGTAATGCGACAAATACAGTTATTATCACTAGAATTACTCAGATTATTTGATAATATCTGTAAAAAACATGGACTAGAGTACTGGTTAGACTATGGAACACTGCTAGGAGCAGTACGTCATGGAGGATTTATTCCATGGGATGATGATATAGATATAGGTATGATACGAAGCGACTATGAGAAACTAGTAGAAGTATTTAGTCAGGAAGTAGAGAATATTGAGGGCTTAAGTGACAAGTTAATCATATCAAAACTAGAAGAACCACACAGAGAGGGTGAGCCAACAAATGAGTTAGATGCCCTTAATGATAATACATTCCTATTATTCTTCCAGGTAGCATATAAGAAACCATTTGTACACTTTGATGTATTTCCTAAGGAATTCATAGAAGATAGTGGACTAACAGATGAACGTAACGAGCTTCAAACCCAACTACAAGTAGAACTAAGAGATAATATTGCTAATGGTAAATGGAGCTTTAGTGAAGGATTAAATATACAACAAGAAAAACTACACTTTACTACTAATAGAACTGATAATATATCTGATGCAATAGATGGACTCCATAATAATATTGCTAATAGAATCTATAAAACTAGTTATGTCTACCCCTTAAACACTATAAGCTTTGAGGACTATGAGTTTAGTTGTCCAAATGACTATGAAGAATACCTACCACTAATATATGGGCCAGAATATATGCATATACCACATATTGCACTGGATCATAACACCACTGGATTTGTTAAAGATCAATATGATAATAATATGAAGGAACTAAATAAGGCATTTGATGAAGCAATAAGTTATCTTAGAAGTGTTAATGAAAACTTTGAGTAATACTTAATATACCAATACTTTAAAAGATAAATTGAAAATAAGTAATTAAAACAAAATTAGAGGAATATGAAGGATAATTA
>JAJQHG010000074.1 GCA_021199865.1 Methanosphaera sp.
CAAGATTTATACAATACCTCATTTTGTTTAGTATCCTCCACATTCATTACGATATACTATCTCCTTAACTCCTTCTTATTACGAGCCATACCTGTACAATTCAGGCTTTCAAAGATGAGTTGAGGATTATCATTATTATCTAGAGATATAGTAATAATTATTAACTTGAAAAATCCCTTATATAAGTCATCCACATTGTCTTTATTAATACTCTCTTTAAAATAGTTATAATTTTTAAAAATGTTACATTCATTTTTAACTTTATTAGGTTTACCATTAGCAAAATTATCAACTAACTCATTTAAAGATTCTCTATCTTCCTCATTTAAAAGCAGTTTATATCTATTATCACCAGTTTCAAGTTGATTATATACATAGGTGTAACATAATTTTTCTGCATTATCCTTATTATTACCACACGTTGTATTATTTTCTCGTAGATACTCACATATAGCAAGAATTAGTATTGTAGCAGTAGTTATCCTTTGTTGACCATCAATAATTAAATATTTATCTAAGTCTTCGGGAAAAGTAGATTCTTCCTTATAAACTACTGAACCAACAAAATGAGTATATGAGGAATCATCCATACTACCAACACGTAATATGTCCTTTAATAACATTTCACATTCTTTTTTTTGTCCAGTTATATTTTCTCTGAAAAATAGGGATTAAAAATTGGTGAGGACTACTCATAAAACCCTTAAGTGTACCCTTCTTTGCATCCATTATAATACCTTCCAATAAATTATATCAAATATTAATATTTATATAAATAAGAATTAATATATGTTTATCTAAGAATACTTTCAGTTATAATCTAAAAAAAGGATATAAAAAGTTGTAATAAGATTACTGTTTATCAAATAGGTAATAGTATTTTACTAGGCGTACAATTTCTTTTGCTTCTTCTGCTTGTGCTCTTCCAACTTCAATTTCAATTGGTTTGTTAGGAATAACTTTATCACCTTTAACAACACAGTTACATTCTACACCAATTTTTATTTCTACATCAAAATCAATGTGTCCTGCTGTTTCAAAAGATATCATTTTTATTGTGTGTTTTGGATAGAAGTCAACTTGTGTCTTCTTACCTGTGAGTCCTTGTCTATCTACATCATAAAGACCATAGTTTGTTAATATTACTTGGTCTCTTATGAATTGAAAATGTTGTATAACTTGTTCATCATTAAAGAAGTATTCCTCAACACGGTCTAAACCTCCCTGGTTTACATCTGCATTACCTATTGCTCTATTTATAATTCCCATATTACTCCTACTAAGTTATTTATTTTATTTTATCTAAGATAATATGCTAAAAGAACAATTACCACTATTACTGTTATAATAATTATTCTGTATAAAAGAATCATTTTTGCATCTATCATAATATCACGTTTTTACTTATTATCTATATATGCTAAGAGTCCTCGCCATGATAGGGCATATTATCTATAGTATTATATAGTATTATATAGTATTATATAGTATTATATACTATTTATTATTTAAAAAAATAGTTTAATATATGAGTTTTATTTATGATCAATATAATACTTTATAGTTCTTGTTTTTCTTTTATTTGATTGAATAGACATTCTTCATCTATTATCTTGATTGGTAATCCTTCTTCTTGTAGTTTCTGAGCTTTAATAATTTTGCCACCAATTTTACCATATTTCCATGATGGGCTTCCAAGTGATCCTACAAACAGATAGTCCAGTTTCTTTGAGATATTACTCTTCTTAATTAAGCCCATGGAGGTGAGTATCTGGTTTATTTGATCTTTATTCCCATGTTTGAAGTCACCTGTTAGGCAATATGTTTTATTATCAAAACAGATCTCTTCTTGTTTATCACATTTCTGTGTTAGTGTTTCTTTTAACTGGGTAGCTAAATCATATTGTTCTTGTTGTGTTAAGTCTTTGGTTAGTGCTTCTTTTGTTAGTTTATTTATCTTAGTGTAGGGGTAAATGTCTATGAAATCTGTGTGTGTATTTAACCAGTTATCTAGGTATTCTAGTTCACTTCTAGTTATCTTGTAGTCTATGGTTATTGCGTCTATTATTCCCTGAAATACATGGGTTTGTAGTGTTGTTTGATTATATTTTGCTGATTTATTTATCATTGGAACATTTTGTGCTAGTTTCTCTATTGCCCCTGGTGTTATATGATCCATATCTAATACTATGGATAGTTTCTGTGCTATTTTATTGAATTGCTTGTATTCATTGTTTAGGTAGTTTTCATTATACCATTTTCTTAGTAGATTTATGTGGTATGTGGTTATGTTTTCCTCTATTCGTAGTACTTGAATCATCCCATATAAGTTGTTTATGTTTCTTGCTAGTTTTGGGTCTAATTTATCTTTTATTGTTGGTTTATAGTTATAATCCTTTATCTTGTATTCTGATAAGTCATTATGTTTATTAATATATTCATATACTTCATATGATGCTCTTGCATCTTCTATTGCTATGTGTGGATCATACTGGATATTTAAATTTTTTGCCACATTTTCTAGCTTGTTAGATTTAAGATTAAGATATCTTCTTGATAGGTTAAGACTACACATATACCTGAAGGAGGGTACACTCATACCATATCTTTGTAGTGATTTTGATAGTACTCTTAAATCATATGTTATATTATGTCCTAGTATTACATTATCTAGTAGCCATGACTTTATTTGATCCCAGTACTCTGGTAGTGTTGGTGCATCAGCTACTACTGATGGGTTTAGTCCTGTTAGATCTATATTCATTGGATCAAAACTATCCTCAGGATTTATTAGGGAGTACTTTGAGTCAACTACTTTGTGATCTCTTATTAATAGTAGTCCTATTGATGATATACTGTTTTGTTTAAAATTAGGGTTTTCTAGGTCCATTACTACATAGTCTTTCATGTAGAATCTCCTTTTATAAAATTAATGAGTTATTTAAAAAAAGAAAGGATTGTGTCAATTTATATGTCTAAGTCTTCTATTGTTGGCTTATCCATATTTTGAGCTAATTGATATAAATCTTCTGCTTCTTCCTCTTTAGAGTAATATATTTTATCGTTTTGAGGGTTATAGTAAGGATAGTTTTCTCTTACACATACGGTAATACCCTTATAATTTATTTGAACATAGTCTCCTGCTTCATCTATCTCGTACACTTTCGTTGTCTTTGCAGAATCACTAGGGGCCATGTTATAAACTGAAGAAGTAGTATTGTTTACTGTATTATTAACATTAATAATATTATCTATTTGTGAATTCATTAGATCATCTCAAGATAATTATTCTATTGGCTATGATGTTCATAGTTGTATTATAATTTGTATTAACTAATATATAAAAGAGTACAATAACACTATATATAAGTATAAAATAGTCTTAATAGTTCTCATATAAATATTACTTTTTAAGCTTTATTCATGCTATTTATTAGTATATAAAGTAATAAAAACTAATATATTAATGAAAAGAAATTACATAAATATTATTATAGAGAGACGTGTTACAATGTATGAAATATATGAATATATTATTACAAACATGGATGAATCACAGCAAATACGATGTAGAGTAGAATATAACCCAGAGAATGCATATGATGTAAATCACTACTTCTATAATGGTAGCCAATGGCTAAAAGAGTTCATAGACCTAAACATACTTAGTCCAGAAGATGATGAAGAAAAGAAGTTGTTTGATGAGTTTATAACCCAAGTACATGATTACATGGTACATGGTACAATCTGGGAAGACCTAGAAAAACTAGATGATAATGAAGAACTAGTCAAAAACACATATAACCTAAAGATAACCGCCAAGAGGATATGATGGTGGTAGATCTTGGTAAGCTATGTAATAGAATCAATATTATTAGATAATAAATATAATGTAGATGACTACGAGTTAATAACAAGAATAATAATTACACCACATGGATCAAGACTCTATGGATGGGATGGCCTAGAATGGAACATTAATGGCCTAAACAGAGTATACATTAACCCTAAGAGTCAGAAAGAATTTGATAACTTTCTCGAACGCATATATCATCTAAGAGACTCAGAACTGCTATATGAAATAGCAAGAGACCTGGGTGAGGATCAAAGCTTCTACTTTGAAAAAGAAAGAATATACCTCTACATATCTAAAAAGAAGAGTGTAAAAACCTAAACTCCCCATTAACCTCCAATAATACATAGAACTATTCTTTTTAAGGTTAATATAATATTTATAGATATATGTAAACTATTTTTAGAGTAAATAACATATTTCTGAAGTAAATAATAATCTATTTTTAGAGTAAATATAATTAAAATAAGTAAAAAAAAAGTAGAATAAAAGAATAATTAACCTATGGTGTTAATCGTCTTCTATCTCTTGGGAATAGAACAGTCTCCCTAATATTCTGAGCACCAGTAATAACCATGGTTAACCTGTCTGCACCCATACCCCAACCACTATGTGGTGGCATACCATACTGGAAAGCCTCTAAGTACTTCTCAAATGAGTCAGGGTTTAAATCCTTCTTCTCTAGTTGACTATATAATAAGTCATAGTCATGTATACGCTGTGAACCACTAGATAACTCAAGATCCCTATACATTAAATCAAATGCTGTACTAATCTCTGGATCATCCTCTTTAGGCATTACATAGAATGGCTTAATAGACATAGGCCAGTCAGTGATAAAGTAGTAACTACCCATAGTTTCACCTAGAACCTTCTCAGCAGCACGACTTAAATCCTCACCATAATTCATTTCTACATCATTATTATTTACAATATCAAGAACTTCCTCATATGTTACTATAGGGAACTTACCTGATGGTATATCAAGGGTATGATCTAACTCCTCTAACTGTTGTGGACACTTAGCTGATATATCCTCAAGAATAGTTTTAATAAGATCCTCTAATACATCCATTGAATCCTCTTGACTATGATAACACATCTCTGCATCAATAGATAATGCCTCATTTAAGTGTCTTAATGTATCATGTTCTTCTGCTCTGAAAATTTGACCAATCTCAAATACCTTGTCAAGACCTGTAGCCATCATAGTCTGCTTATATAACTGTGGACTCTGTCCAAGGAATGCTTCCTTCTCAAAGTATGTTATAGGGAATAACTCTGTACCACCCTCAGTAGCACTAGCTACAAGCTTAGGAGTATTAATTTCTGTGAAATCATTATCATAGAAGTAGTTACGTGCAGTGTGGAGCATTTGACTTTTTATCTTAAAGATTGCATTAACATCATGCTTTCTTAGATCCATGAAACGTGCATCAAGTCTTGTATCCATCTCAGCATCAACTTTCTCAGTAGTATCTAGTGGTAGAGGTAGTTTAGATACACTTATTACATCAATATTTGATGGGATAACTTCTACACCGTTAGGTGCTTTTGGTGAGTTCTGTATAGTACCAGTTATTGTAACAAGAGTTTCCTTACGGATAGCTCTAACATCAGCCATCATCTCCTCTGATAACTTTTTACTTGGAGCTGTAAGTTGTGTGATACCATTCTTATCTCTTATTAATACAAATACTATTCCACCAAGATCTCTGATCTCATGTACCCATCCAGTGATCTTTACTGTTTCTCCCTCTAGTTCTGGGGAGATCTCATTAGAGTAGTGTGTTCTTTTACATTTATCAAATATTGTCAAATTTTCACCTAATATGTTAATTAATTATAGTATAATATATGTTTTTATTAATTCATAAGTTTTTAATATAAAACTGGATAATATGAATTACTCCTTATCCTCTAATCTCTTTTTTACACTAAAAGCATGTGCATATAATCCTTCGGCCTCAGCAAAGTTAATGACCATGTCACTAATATTCTCTAAGCCCTCCCATGATAACTCTTGTATGGTAGGCTTCTTAATAAAGGACTCTGCAGATAATCCTGAATACATTCTAGCACCACCACTTGTTGGTAGCACGTGGTTTGTACCAGAACCATAGTCTCCACCAGCAACAGGTGTAAGGTTACCAAGGAATATTGATCCAGCATTATTAATAGATTCAAGAGTCTTATAGTCATCCTCAGTGATGATAACAAGGTGTTCTGGTGCATATGCATTAGTAAAAGCCATTGCCTGCTCCATACTACTTGCAACAAGAATCTTAGAATACTTTGATAATGACTCCTCTATAATATCCTTTCTCTCCTGTGATTTAAGGAATTCTTCTACGTACTTAACAGTTTCCTGTGCAACCCTACGTGAAGTTGAAACCATTATTGTTGCAGCATTAGGATCATGCTCTGATTGTGATAATAATTCTGTTGCCACATACTCTGGCTTAGCAGTCTCATCAACTAATGCTAGCATCTCTGAGGGTCCAGCTGGGAATTCTATGTCCACATCACCATATACTAACTTCTTTGCTGTTGCAACAAATATATTACCTGGACCAACAATCTTATCTACACTAGGAATAGTTTCTGTAGAGTATGCCATTGCAGCTATAGCCTGTGCTCCACCAACAGTATATATTTCATCAGCACCTGCAATATATGCTGCTGCTAGAATCTCATCACTAACTCTACCTTCACTGTCAGGTGGTGTACAACAGATAATCTTCTTGACACCTGCAATCTTTGCTGGTAGTACTGTCATAAGTATGCTTGATGGATATGCTGCTCTTCCACCAGGAATATAACAACCTACACTTTCTAGTGGTCTGATGATTTGTCCAGCCTTAACTCCCTCCTGAACAGTCATTGTCCAATCAGAGGGTATTTGTGCCTCATGGAACTTAGTAATATTCTCTTTTGCCTGTTCTAGTGTAGCTTTTAGTTCTGGTGAGATATGATTAATACTGTCTGCTACCACATCATCTGGTACTCTAAAATCCTTGATATCAGCCTTATCAAACTTTAGTGTTAAGTCATGTAGTGCTTTATCCTTATTTTCTAATACATCATTTATTATATCTTGTACTGGTTGAAGTACATCTGATGAGTTCATATCTATTCTCTTTGTATACTCATCAAAGTCTTCATCCTTTAAGTCGATTATATCTAGCATTGTTATTCTCCAGAATTATATTAAAAATATATATTAATGTTATTTATCTCTTTTTTAGTTATTAAAAATATTTATTAGTAGTAAGTTAATGGTTTATAGTTAATTAATAGAATAAAATTAAGTAATAATTAAAAATAGTTGTTTATCACTAAAAGAGGTTATAGATGGAATAATAGAGTGTTTCATCTATTTCCATTTAAGTTAAGTTTAACTAGCAATACTAGTTTTTAAGTATTCACATGTAGTTACTCTTACATTGCATATGGGTTAGGTGTACCTGGCATATCTCCACCAACAGGTGTTTCATGCTTGGTTGCTACTACATCATCAATACGTAGTATTTCCTCGGCAATTGTTGTTGCAGCCTCTGTTATTGCAGCCTTAGAGTTCTTTGAATCAAGTACTCCATCAGCCTTCATATCAGATACTTCACCAGTTAATACATTGATTCCCATGTAAGGAGAGTCTTCTTGTGCTGCTAATAGGTCTGTTTTAACATCAATAATGTCTAATCCAGCATTCTTTGCTAATGCTGCTGGTAATTCTTTTAGTGCCTCTGCATATGCGAGGATTACTAATTGTTCCTTATCAGTAAACTGATTAGCATAGTTAGATAATTCCTTAGCAGCAGCAATATCTGCAGCTCCTCCTCCAGGTAGAGCTTTCTTTTCCTTGATTGCTCTGGCTACTGCACCTATTGCATCATTTATTGCTTGTTCTAACTCATCAGTCATGAGTTTAGTGGTTCCACGTACAATTATGTTTAGTACACCAGGGTTTTTACATTCTTCTACAAAGATGTATTCACGATCTTCATATACTTCACGTTCATATACGTGTCCTGCTTCTCCTAGATCATCACTTGTTATTTCATGTATATTGTTTACAATATTTGCTCCTGTAGCATGTGATAATCTTTCAAGATCGCCTGCTTTTACCCTCTTTGCTGCCATTATACCAGCTTTTTCTAGGTAGTGTTGTCCTAGATCACTGATTTTCTTGTTGTTAAATAATACTGTTACACCAGCATCTACTAATGCTTGTACCTCTTCCTGGAGCATTTCTGATTCTTTGTCTAGGTATGATTGGTATTCAAATGGTGTTGTTAGTTTTATTTTTGCATCATTTTGTAGTTCTCTAGCATCAATTGGGTATTCTAGAAGTGCGATCTTTGCATCTTTTACATCGTGTGGCATCTCAACTTCTAGTACTTCTTTATCTACAGTAACAGATTCTGTGATCTCTGTTGATTCACTACTTGCACCATGAATCTTTCTGATCTTGATATTATCTGGGTCAATCATAGCTTCTTCATCAACATCAAGTAATGCTTCTACTAAGTCTGTTGCCATTTCACGGATGTTTTGGAATGATCCCTTACCAGACATGGATGTTGCTGCAACATCAATTAATTCATCCTTAGATGTCTCGATAGCTATTTGATCATAAACTTCTAGGGTTTTATCTGTTGCATCCTGGAATCCTTTTACTATTAAAGATACGGATACTCCATCATCTAAGAGTTTTTCTGCCTGTTTTAGGATTTCTCCTGTTAGTACTACTGCTGTGGTTGTTCCATCAACATATTCCTCTTCTTGTGCTTTTGCTAAATCTACTATCATCTTAGCTGCAGGATGATCTGGTTCTGTTTCTTTTAATACTGTGTAACCATCATTGGTTATCTTAACATCACCAATAGTGTTTATTAGCATCTTATCCATTCCTCTTGGACCTAAGGTGGTCTTTAGTACTTCGGATAATGTTTTTGCAGCTAATATATTATTTCTAGTTGCCTGGCTACCAGACATAGTGGTACTGCCATCAGCTAGAATAATTAATGGTTGTTGGTTATTCTCTGGCATAAATTATCTCCATTATCATTTTTTTAGATACTATTTTTATTTGATTTTGAAACTGATTATTGATTTTAATTTAAATGAAAATAATATTCTAAAAATCGTGTTTCATAGAACTAATTTGAATTATATTTAAATATGAAAATAATTATTGTTTTAGATATTAATTTCCAACTATATTATAATATGTTTATATTATATAATATACTTAATGGTTAAAACCTTGCTTGATGTTATATAAATACTTTATGGTTTTATGGAAAAAAAATAAATAAGAAAAGTTAGTTAGATTTACTAAAATCACTAACCGCCCCATCAACAACACTCATTATGGCAGAATCAAGATCATAATCATCACTAACAGCTATAGGAATATTATCACAGTACACAACCTCAAGGTTAGCATCAAGAGCATCCTTTGTTGCAACATCCACCGCAGCAGCCTTAAGCTCAGTTAACATGAGATCAACATCATCAATATTAGCATCAATATCCTTTTGTAATAAAGGCCTATTAGATAAATGTGAAGAGATGGCTACAACAGTACAATTAAAGTTATCCTCCAAATACTCCTTTAGTAATGGATGAACAGACTCTGGAGCAGTAGTAGCAAATAACACTCGCTTATTCTCAATGGACTCAACAGGGTGTGGTCTAAATATTGTTGGAATAATAGTAGCCCCTGGATTAATCTCATGGATATCCTCTAATAATTTATCAAGCTTCTCTGGTGGACATATCTGAGTATCACACATAGTAATAATAACAAGATCGGCAAGCTTAATTCTATATGGGCCAAAATACTCTGTTAATGTCTCTAATGGCTGATTAGCACCAACCAACACAATAGTTTTATCAGTCTTTATAGGTGGAACTGCAGAACCACTACCCTCAATAGCCACAAGGTTAGTATCAAGAGCATTAGTCATACGAGTACCATCCACCATATTAGTAGTAAATACCTCACCAGCCATACCACCAGCACAACGACGACAACCAACAGTTAACACACGACTCATAAGAGCATCTTCCCAGTGATCTGATGCTGCATGGAAACCCTTATTTGACTGCTCCATCAAGTACTCAGGCGTTAATTTAATAGTATCTCCCTGAACAATCTCGGGTACCTCGGGTCCACCACGACCCATAGCAACAATACATGGAGTATACTTATGATCCTTATTAATTAGACGTGCAGTATAAGAAGATACAGCAGTTTTACCTATACGTTTACCTGTTCCAACAATCTTATATGAAGGATTCTTTAAAACATCCTCCTCATGAACAGGCTTAAACTCAAAGTCTGAACCTTTATATATAACCTTCTTCTCTAAAATTATAGTAGCAATTTTAAACCTCTTAGAATAATTAACAACAGGTTCATCAGACAAGTCAAAAACAGCATCAACATCATACTCATCAAGAGTCTGACTAATTAAATCATAGGGAATCTCATCATGATTATCACTCATAATAACAGGCTTATCAAAAAACTCTGAAATCACATCAACATTACTCTCCCTAATCTTCTCAGTACCACCAATAAACAGTAATACCTCAACATTATAACCATCAGACTCTAACTTCTTAACTGCAGACTTAGTAACAGGAAAATAATGTTCACCATCAACTAAACAAAACACATTGCGAATCTTATCCATAAAATATTTCACCATAACTTGTTTTACTAATACAATATATTCCCCTCATAGAATAAGAATTTAACCAACACAACACCCACATAGTTACACTTGAAATGTATGACTAGAAAATATCAAAAAGTAATAACAATTAGATTAATACATACTAACATTATACATTCAAAATAAAGATTAATACCCAACAACAGGTAGAAATTACTTGTTAGGGGAGGGTATGATTATTTATGATAGTTAATAATAAGTATCCTATTTTTCTGTTAGTATCATTATCTATGTAGGGTTGGTTTCTATTATTAGAATACAAAAATATATATTATTGATTAGAAAAATATTATTATATACTATATTATTAGATACTAATAATAATTTTAAAGTTTTAAAAGGATCTCAAATATATAAGAGAAGATCATTATCAAATTAATTGTAAGGGAGGAATAATAATGGCAAAAGTTAAAGGAACAAATAAGAGAACAAGAGCTAAAAAGTCTCATAAGAAACAAGGAAATAAGAAAGGAAGAGGAGTAAGAGAAAAAGTATACAGAGGATAAGTATCCTACTCTTTATAAAACCTTTTTTTTAATAAAATAAGCCCCAATATAATTTAAACACTAAAACTAATTCTTATTATAACTATAAATCTTTTCTAAAAAAAGTACTTATTATATATAAATAATTTTAGAGTACTAATATTTTCTAATATTACCCACTATTGTTTATAATTCAATAATCTTAGTTAAAGTAATGATTAGAAATAGAAATATAAAATAATATACTGAGTAAATTTCCAAAAAAAAGTATAAAGAAGGATATTAGTTATCCTTTATTTTAAGTTCTTCATCAAAGTCAGTAAATTGTTTTGCTAGACCTCTGAAGTATGGTATGAATACACTGTGTATTAAGAGTCTATCAGGATCTATACCATCACGTTCAAGGTGTTGTTTCATTAATTGAACATTCTCTCTGATTTGTTCATGCTTTGAATTATCAGGATATTCACCTAGGAATACACCACTAGCACCATGTGTTAGTGCATAGTGTACATGCTCATACTTGACACGGTTAATGAATGGTACATGTATTATACGTACAGATTCAGGACAATCAACACGGTTTATACCCATGTTATTTGCGGATACATTACCTATATCATCAAGGAATGCTATTATAACTGTTTCATCTTCCTGCTTATTCTTAAGTATACCCTCAATATTAGCAATTAACTTATCATCACTCTGTCCCTGGATACTGATTGCTTCCTGTGGACATGTAAGTATACAGTCACCACAACCTGTACATGATATTGGATCTACATGTATAGAGTGTTTACTCTTTGTTAATGCTTGGTAGATACAGTTATTTATACATTCACCACAGAGAACACATTGTTTTACATTTATAACAGCAATATATGGATCTACTTCTAATCCGCCATTAACTAACTCAGATATCTTGGATGCTGCTGCATTTGCCTGTATAATACTATCTGTTATATCCTTTGGTCCTTGTGCTGTTCCACATACAAAGATACCCTCAATATCTGTTGTGACAGGCATCATCTTTGGATGCTTTTCCTTGATGAAATTATCCTCTGTCATTGCTACATTAAGAGTATTTGCTGTGTCAATTGTTCCCTGTGATGCTTCAAGTGCTGCAGATAATACTACTAGGTCTGTTGGAATCTCTTCTCTTATACCTGATATTGTATCCTCTATTCTAACAACCATATGGTCATCTTCCTGGGCTATTTCACCAGGTCTTCCACGTATGAATTCAATATCATTATCCTGGACATACTTATAGTATTTCTCATATACACCTACTGTTCTAATATCAGTATAACAGATTATTACCTCTGTATCAGGATAATGTGTTCTAATAAGATTAGCATTCTTTAGTGCTACCATACAGCATACCTTTGAACAATACTTGTTACCACCAGGTAATTGATCACGACTACCAACACATTGTATCATTACTACTCTACGTGGAGTTTCACCATTAGATGGACGTTTTAGTTGTCCATTTGTTGGACCATTAACACCAATAATACGTGCTAACTCCATCTGACTAATTACATCAGGGTAGCGTTCATGTCCATACTCGGGTCTCTTGGACGTATCAAATCTCTGATGACCTGTAGCTATTACTACTGATCCAACAGTTAATGATATGACCTCATCAATTGCATCAAGATTTATTGCATCTGTTGGACATACTTTTAGACAGGCTCCACACTTTATACAGTCCTCATCATCAAGAGTATATGTGCTTGGAACTGCCTGTGGGAATGGTTTATGTATAGCTTTTCTGGTAATTAATCCCTCATTCCACTCATCTGGAGCTATTGATGGGCATGCCTGAGTACATCTTCCACAACTAGTACACTTCTCTGGATCAATATACATTGGCTTCTTTCTAAGTAATACATCAAAGTTTCCATTACGTCTACTAGATTTTTCTAGAACAGTATTTGTTAGTAGGATGATATTCTTATTATGCACCATTTCATTTATAACAGGGTTTAGTAGACATGCTGCACAGTCCTCTGTAAGTTTTTCTGGTGAGAATACTTTTCCTACCTGTACCATTGCTCCACCTACAGCAGAACGTTTCTCTATAAGAGTTACTTCCATTCCCTGTTTTGCTAGTGCATTTGCTGTGGTTATACCAGATATTCCTGCTCCTACAACTAGTACCTTGTTTTTTACTTGTGTTGGGATCTTTGATAAAGGTTCATTATATTTTACTGATTCTATTGCAGAGTTAACTAGACTTATTGCTTTATGTGTAGCTTTATCTGAATCCTCTGTTACCCATGAACATTGTTCACGTACATTTGGCATCTCGAAGAGGTAGGGGTTTAATGGTTGAATATAGTTCTGGAATGTTTCACCATGAGTTACCTTAGAACATGCACTTATTACTACTGAGTCTAAGTCATTTCTTAGGATTTGATCCTTAATAATCTTTCCACCTTCAAGTGAGCAGAGGTTATCATGATGTTTGATTGCTACTACATCAGGATTACTAGATAATTCTTCCTCTACCTTGTCTAGATCAATTTTGTCGGATATGTTTCCTCCACAATGACAGAGAAATACACCTATCTTCTTATTCATGGAGATCATCTACTCCTTCATATTCTATGCCTAGCTTATCTAGGAGTGGCTCTACATTTACTGTATGTGTCTGAATACCAATAGTTTTATATGGATCTGCACCCATGTATAATGCTACAAATTGTGCAATGTTTAGTACAGGCATATATTTTTCGTGTTTTGTTTCATCCTGGATTACCTTTTCATATCTATCAAATTGTAGATGACAGTTTGGACATATTACTAGTAGTAGATCAGCATCCTCATTATATAGACTTTCTAGTTTATCCTTGGATGTTTCTAGTGATAGTTCCCTGTTTGCATATCTCTGACGGAATCCACATCCACAGGTTAATTTTTTATGATCATACCATCCTATTGTTTCTAGTCCCATTGCTTCACATATTTGATCTACTATTTCAGGATCTCTTACACCACCCTGTGTATCATTATAGTGTACTTTACAGTAATGACATCCATGGTGTGTTGCTATCTTTATGCCTGATAAGTCTCTCTTCTTATACTTTGGTAGCTGGTCTCTTAGAGCATATAATATATCTACTACGTGGGTTATATTATTAACAGGATCAATGTCATCCTTATGATATACTAGGTCTTCTAATCCATTTTCTCTGAAGGATTCATTAATCTCTTCTCTTACATCATCCTTTGTGTTAAGGGTTAGTGCTGCATTCTTAAGTATTGCATAGCATGTTGCACACATTGGTACATATTGTTTATGATCATTTTTTATTGCATGTGCAAAGTTACGTGCTGCTAGTGCTGTTGTTGATAGTTCATCGAATATATCATAGTAGTGTCCAAGACCCGTACAACAGGACTGGTTTCTATCAATAACATACTCTATTCCAAGTTTATCAAAGACATACTTTGTTGATGCCTCTGTTCCTGGATACTCTGCTGATACAAGACAACTTCTAAATAGTGTAATGTCCTTTGTTGGTATGAACTTGTTTACCTCATTCATAGTTATCACGTACCTTCTTTATTTCTTCTACTTTCTTCTTGAACCCTATTGCTTCAAGAGTCTTTCCTACTTCATCTTTTGCTTCTGGATACAAGTGCATATCTTCTAGTTCTAGTGATTCTCTAACTTCTTCCAGGTTTTCTTGGAGGTTACCCCAGTGTTTTCCATAGTCCTTGTGTAGCTGTCCATGATATTCTTTAGGTATTATTCCTAATCCTTCATCAATATAGCTATCTGCAAAGCTCATGAATGATTCTATCTGCTTCTTTCCAGTATCCTTATCTATTGCCATTTGTCTAAGTATCTGATTTACTTCACATACACTGTTTCCTACTGGGCATATACTATGACAGTTATAACAATAGAAACAGTTCCAAATGTCATCATCTTCAAGTATTGTTTCATCATCATCAAGCACTCTCTTTATGACTACTCTAGGATCATAGTCTGAGTGTCTAGCAGCAGGACATGTTGATGCACACATTCCACACTGAACACATCTAAGTAATCCAAGATCACTTGATGCTTTTATATCCCTAAGGATTCTATGGGCTAAATCATCCTGTTTAGATCCACCCATTTCTCTTCTTTTAACTTGCATTTGTTTAACTCCTACATTTAAACAAGCCCGATTTTTTCTAATTGACCTATTATTATAATAAATATTATACTCTTTAACTTTTGTTACTATTATTAATATAATCAATTTATTAAATAAAATGTTTTGCTAATATTTAAGATTATTATTAAAGTCTCTGTGAATAATTACACTAATTATGTAAATAATAAATATACACATAAATTATATTTTAATAAAAAAGATAGTATGTTAATGTTTTAATAGAAGATAATTAGTGTGAATAATAATCTAATAAATAGTAGTTAAAGGGTGAAGTTTAATATTTAAGGAGTTTAGTGTTTTCTATTCTTAGGTATAATACTATTAGCAGATGATGATAAATAACCCTCAGTAGATGATATATTCTCACTAGGAAGAGCTGTATTAATAAAATCAAGTAATCCTCTATTTCTAATTAGACATGTCTCTGGTTTAAGTATTGATGACCATAGAAAGAATACCTTGAATACAGTGTCTGGATGATAGCCTCCACCTAAATCAATACATAGAACACTAATATCACCACATGTATCTGCAAAATCATATAGTAACTCTTTATCTCTTACATCCATATTTCTAAAGGTAATATTTGGATAATCTATTCTAAGTTTTCTGAATGCATCCCTACTTTCAGGACTATTATCAAATGCAAATACTTCTCCATCCTGACATAGACGTGATATTATCTTAGTAGATGTACCTACATGTGCTCCAAGCTCCACAACATTATCAAGAAGCCCTATGTGTTCAATCATATCCTCCTGGTATTTTCTTCTATCATAACTAATATGTATCATCATAGTACTCCTAGTAATTCATATATTTATGTCTCTAATTTTTTTATAATTATTTATATATATAGTTATATACTTTTATTAGTTGTTTAAAATTCATTATTCGAAAATTTATATTATAGTATAAATAGATAAGTAAAATATATAAGTTAAGATTTAAAAAAGAACAATTGTAAACTAAATAGTTTATATTTTACATAAAAACATACAGAAAAAAGACAATTAATTCCAACATTGTATAAATTTTCAGCTCCACATAATATGATTAATTTGTACAATGCTTTTTTATTTTCCAGCTCTTTATAAGAGTTTAAGTAACCTCTCCTTTTTCACCAATTTTTTTAATCTATAACTTTTAGTACATTCTATTCTTCTTATTCTAGTCCTATCCTGTTTTATTCTTAATACTTCTAGCGGCTAATACTCCCGTAGAGTATGCGGCCTGTAGATTATATCCTCCACTATATCCGCATCCATCAATTAGTTCTCCTGTGATGTAGAGGTTTTCTACTAGTTTTGATTCAGTTGTATTAGGGTTAATCTCTGACTTATTTATACCACTAGCTGTAACAAATGCAGTATTCTCATTAATTCCTGTGACATTAAATGAGGTTCTCTTTAGATTATCACGTATTTTTAGTCTCTCTTTTCGTCCAACCTGGTTTAAGATCTTCGTGGTGTCAATTGATAGGTGTTCCAGGAATATTGTTGTCATGTTACGTGGCATAAACTTGTGAAGATATGTTTTTAGTTGCTTGTTAGGATTATTTGAGAAGTCCTCCTGTAGTAGATTGTCAAGTTCTTCATAACCATATTCTTCTACAAAGTCCATGTTCAGTACGACATCCTCATTCTTCTGGAGGTGTTCATAGATTATCATACTATTGTTTAGTATTACTGTGCCACTTATACCATTTGATGTGAATACTATTGATCCATTTGTTTTAGTTATCTTCTTCTTATTTGCCTTAACTTCTATTGATACATCTACTGTTATTCCCTCAAGCTGACTAGTTATGGGATTATCTACTATTATGGATGCAAGCCCTGGTATAAACTTTGTCTCAGTATGTCCAAGATTTCTTAGTATTCTATGTCCTGTGCCTGTTGAACCAGTCTTCTGGAAGCTTTTTCCACCTGTTGCCATTATAATATTATGGGCCTTGATCTTTGTATCACTATATTCTACTATGAATCCATCATCACAGAGTGTTATATTTGATACATCACAGTTTAGTTTGTATTGTGTAGCACAACTATTTAGTATTGCTATTAATGTTTGTTGTACATCAGCTGCACTATCACTTACTGGAAATACTCGCTCTTCTTCTTCAACTTTTGTTTTACAGCCATGGGATTCTAGTAATTCTATGATATCCTTATTAAAGTATTCACTAAAAGCCTTCCTATAGAATTTAGGATTATTATAGTATTGCTTCATGTAGGTAGGTATATCATTATTATTGGTAATATTACATCTGCCACCACCAGTTATCCTGATTTTCTTGGCTAACTGGTCATTCTTCTCTAATAGAATACTATCCTCATCATCTAATTCTATTGCAGATAGTATTCCTGCAACACCTCCACCTATAATCACAGTATTATATTTATTCATGTTAAAATCCTAGTCATCCTTAATTAAGTCATGCATTATTCTTAGTGAGTCAAGTAATCCATGTGCATATGCAATACATGCAAAAGCTGTTAGTTCATCATTTATTTTACTATAATACTTTGTGTCCTCATAGTATCTTTTTGCCATATCTGCTACCTGTTGTTGTGCATCATCCAGGTCTAATTCATCAATTTCTACAATATTTTCTTCAAAGATACGTAGATCCTTTGTTATTCTCTCAATTGATTCCATAATAATCTATACCTCTAATATAATAC
>JAJQHG010000020.1 GCA_021199865.1 Methanosphaera sp.
TAATATAATTAATTAATAGAAATAATTATAGATATACTTATTTTTTCATTATTAATGATATTTTATTACGGTGACAAGATGAATAATTTTAATGAATGGTTTCATAATATTTTAGAAGAAGCAGAAATAATTGACTCAAGATATCCTATTAAGGGTATGAGTGTATGGCTACCTAGAGGATTCCAGATAAGAAAGCATATGCTAAACACCCTAGAAGAACTATTGGATGTTGACCATGAGGAAGTATTATTCCCAATGCTTATACCTGAAAGTGAATTAGCAAAGGAAGCAATACATGTCAAGGGATTTGAGGATGAAGCCTACTGGGTAACAAAGGGTGGAAAACGTGAACTTAATGAACAACTAGCACTAAGACCTACAAGTGAAACATCAATGTATCCAATGTTTTCCTTATGGGTACGTTCACATATGGATTTACCAATCAAGGTTTATCAAACAGTCAACACATTCAGATATGAAACAAAGCACACAAGACCCCTAATCAGGGTACGTGAAATAACCACATTTAATGAAACACACACAGTACATGCAACAGTACAAGAAGCAGTTGAAGAAGTAGAAGCAGGTATTGAAATCTATAAAACATTCTTTGATGAGCTAGGAATACCATACTCTATTAGTAAACGTCCAGAGTGGGATAAGTTCCCAGGATCATTATATACAATGGCCTTTGATATGATAATGCCTGATGGTAAAACTCTCCAGATTGGTACAGTACATAATCTTGGAACAACATTTGCTAAAACATTTGATATCCAATATGAAAATGATGAAGGTGAACATGAATTAGCACACCAGACATGTTATGGATTATCAGATCGTGTAATAGCAGCAGTTATTGCTGCTCATGGTGATGAAAAAGGTTTATGTCTACCACCAGTAATTGCACCAGAACAAGTAATAATAGTACCTATCATATTCAAGGAAAAGGAGGACATGGTATTAGAATTTACTGATAAACTAGAAGAACAACTAAGTAGTGCTGGTATTAGAGTAAAGCAGGATAAACGTGATATTAGACCTGGTAAGAAATACTATGAATGGGAACAACGTGGAGTACCACTAAGAATAGAGGTTGGACCTAGAGATATTGAGAACAATAAAATTGTATTAATTAGACGTGATAATGGTAATAAGGATTTTGTTGACTATGATAGTACAACAATAATTGATACTATTAATGATACACTAGATTCCATAACAGATAACCTTAAGACTAATGCTAATAAGTTCCAGGATAATAAAACATTCATAGTTGATAATTTAGACCAGGTTAAGAAAACCATTAATAAGAAGGGTGGAATTGTTAAGTTTAATTGGTGTGGAAACACTGATTGTGGAAAACAAATGGAGGAAGAGTTTGATATTGATGTACTAGGTACACAGGAAGCAGACATTGAAGATAAGAAATGTATTCACTGTGGCGAAGATGCTCATTTCATGGCATTAGTATCAAAAACCTATTAATATTAACCTTCCCTATTTTTTAATATTTATCTAAATTTTCAATATATTCTCTAAAATTAGTATGTTTAGTAATTAGGAGGAGGGGAGGTAAAGTTATATATTATTCATTCTTTGATCTATAGTTATCTATTGCTACTTGTAGTGCATCTGCTGCTAAATTGGAACAATGTAGTTTAATTGGTGGTAGACCATCTAATTCATCTGCAACATTATCTCTTGTAATATTATATGCTTCATCAACAGGTAATCCCATAGCCATCTCTGTTATCATACTACTTGTTGCTATTGCTGCTCCACAGCCAAATGTTGAGAATTTAATATCTGTTATTTTTTCATCATCATCTACTTTTATGTATATTGTCATTATGTCTCCACATACAGGGTTTCCTACTGTTCCTTCTCCATCAGCATCTTCAATTACACCCGTATTTCTTGGGTGTGTGTAATGATCTACAACTTTGTCACTATACTCCATATTATCATTTCCTAATATTTACCTAAATCTTCTTTATCTATTTAATTTCTCAAATCTATCCCCATTACATTAGTATTTCTTAATATCTATCTAAATCCTCATCATCTAATGGTTTTTCAAATCTATCTCCAATATATTCATCATTCTTGTTATCCCATAGTGGAGATATTTCTCTTAAGTAATCTACTACTTTCTTTATTGATTTAACTATGTAGTCAACATCTTCTATGTTATTTTCTTGGCCTATGGATAATCTTAGTGATCCATGGGAAAGTGCAGGTTTTATTCCTAGTGCTGCAAGTACATGTGATCCTTTAAGATCATGTGTTGAACAAGCAGAACCTGTTGCTCCATCTATTTTTTCATCATCTAGTTTTAGTATTAATGATTCACCTTCTATTCCCGAGAATCTGAAGTGTACATTGTTTGGTAATCTGTGTTCAATACTACCATTTACATATGAATCTTTTATTTGACTAGTTACACCCTCTATTAGTGCATCTCTTATTTCTTGGTCGTGTTTGGCGTGTTCATCAAGGTTTTCATATGCTATTTGTGCAGCTTTTCCTAGTCCTACAATTCCAGGTATATTCTCTGTTCCTGATCTTACACCATCTTCTTGTCCTCCTCCATGGATGAATGTTTCTATTTGGACTCCTTTCTTGATGTATATTGCTCCTATTCCTTTTGGTCCATTAATTTTATGTCCTGATAGAGATAATATGTCAATATTTTGGTCTACTACATCTACTGGTATTTTTCCTACACTTTGTACTGCATCTGAGTGGAAGAGTATTCCGTGTTCATGTGCTATTCTTCCTATTTCTTTTGTTGGTTGTATTGTCCCTATCTCATTGTTTGAGTGCATGATGCTTATTAATATAGTACTGTCTTTTATTGCATTTTCTAGGTCTTCTAGGCTTATTATTCCTGTTTCATCTACGGGTAAGTATGTTACTTCGTACCCATATTTTTCTAGGAATCTACATGTTTCTAGTACTGCTGGGTGTTCTATACTTGATGTTATTATATGATTTCTTGGGTTTTCTTCTGTTCTGTTCTTGTATTCTTTTAGTGCTATTCCTTTTATTGCGAAGTTATCTGATTCTGTTCCTCCGCTTGTGAAGGTTATTTCTGATGGATCTGCATTTATTAGTGTTGCAACTTGTTCTCTTGCCTTGTTTAGAGCTTTTTTTGCATTGACTCCTAATCTGTATAGTGTGGATGCATTTCCGTATTCTTCATTAAAGTAGGGTAACATTTCTTCTAGTACTTCTGGATATACTGCTGTTGTTGCTGAGTTATCCATGTATATTAATTCTCTTTCCATTTTGTGTCTCCTTATATTTTACATAACATATTATATAACAT
>JAJQHG010000056.1 GCA_021199865.1 Methanosphaera sp.
AATAGTCAGAGTGTAATGTATATATTAAAGAACAGGCTAAGATTCTCTGATAAACTAGTAAAAGATGTAATTGGTGATAGTAAATTAATATCTGTTACACGTAAAACTCCAGTAAAAGAGTGTGCAAATATTTTAAGACAGAATAATATTGAACAAGTACCTGTACTTAACATGTCTAATGAGCCAATAGGACTAATAAGGGCTAGTGATCTTATGCATGCAATGATAGAATAATCTTAATTAACCACCATTCATTAACCACCCCTAGGAGTGATTATTCACTCTCATATTTATTTTAGACTTATTATAAAATTATTATACATAACTTACTTTAAAAAAAATAGTTGGAGAGTAATGTTGATTTTCAGGTATTTATGAAAAATAAAAGTAAGGGTTATTATAAATAGCCTCATATTTGAGGTATTGTTCTTTCAATAACTGGTAATATATTCCTAAACTTATCATCAAAGTCTTCAGTTTTTGGAGTACTAATTCGTCCATCAGCTGATATTTTAATAGTATCATGCTTTATGTAGTTATTAGATATTATGATTACACCATGATAATTTGGGTTTTTCCTAATATTTTGGGTTGTTGTATCTAGATCAATATTATATGGTAGTTGATAGTAGTATGTATCATTATCTTCTAGGTATTCGTCTGTTGTTTTTGTATAACCTGTAATATCTAGACTAACCTTCTTGAATCCATACTCTTTTAGTTGATCTCTAATGTTTTCTAGTAAAGTTTTATCTAGTATTTCCATTGGATCATCTACTACTATTGTTGCATTAGAATCATCTACTCTTATTCTAACATTGTCTTGGTCAACAGATTCTCTAAGTAGACATTCTGTTTTATCAACTATGGATAATAATTGGGCGTCTACCTCCTGGTTTGTCTTTATTCTTGTTGCAAGACAGGTAGTATTATTAGAATATGATAAGCCTAGATAATCAATCATATCCCAAACATCATCCTTGGTTAACTGGCATTCTATTAAAGGACTAGTCATATTATACTTCTTTCTTATTAGTACTCCTGGTCTATCTTCAAGTAGATCTGTTAGGTTTGTTCCCTCTAGGAAGTAGTCATAATCACTAAATTCGGGTATTTTAGATATCTCTGAGTACATTATGTTTCGACAATTATAGCATCTCTTAGAATTATTTGATATGAATTCTGGATCACTTAGGAAATCTGTTTTGATTACAATATGTTTTAGGCCATATTCATTAGCCATATTCTGAGCATATTTAATAAACTCTTCTGGCATCATATTATTATCTATTGTTGCTAGTATTGAGTTAGGACTTACTTTTGATAGTATGTAAGCTATTAGGCTACTATCTGATCCAGCACTAAATGCTAGTATGCATTTCTTATCTTTTAGGTATTCTTCTAGTTTTCTTATCTTATCTGTTGTATTCATTATTATCTTTTCCTAATTGTTTTATATACTCAATGACTTCTATTGCATCCTCTCTTTTAATATCATAATCTTTTTCTCTAATATATTCTAGTAGTATACTTTGTTTATTACTATTTAAATTAGACTTCTTTATTATGTAGCTAAATGTACGTTTAGGATAATATGTTTGCTTGGCAATGTCTAATAGTTCTAACATTTCTTCATTAGTAATAATCTTATCATCCACAGCCATTTTTAGATTATATTTTATGTTAATATATGAGTCACTCATAGCTTCTAGTGTCTCTGGATTTAGACTTACTGCTACATCATCATCTGAGTCTATTAATCCCTCTTTATAGTCCTCAAATATTTTTCCTACTCCTATCATTCCATAGGGGTATAGTTCGCATGCTCTCAGTGCACCCATACTTGATCCACCTATAACTGTGATACCTTTATTTAGAGCTTCTAGTATCTCTTTATGTGAGACAGCTGGACTTTGATGAAATTCTCCATCTATTATACCAATAATATCAATATCACTACGTTTACTTATTAGTTGATGTATATCTCCACGTTTTACTGGTGGTAGGTATTCTGCTTCTAATATTTTATTAGCATCCTTATATGGTAGGGATAATCCTGTGTATATTACTATTGACATGTTATCTTAACTCTTTATCTAGTCTTATTAGTCTATCTATAGCTTCAGGATTCATATTCTTATTCTTCCATTTATCTATAACAAAGTCTAGATCTACAAATTCTACTCCGTGTACAAGGTTATCTGCATGTGCTACAATTTTTTCTTCTAGTGTTTGGGGTATGTATTGACGTTCTGGTAGGTTATTTTCTTTAGCATCCTCAACTGTTATGCCTGCACCAATATGTCTTTCTGTGATTCTACAGATTGCTTCATCTACTCCTAGGTTACGTAGTAGGTCCGCACCAATATATGCATGTTCTATATTGTTTGTTACTGTTCTTCCTACATCATGTAGCTTTGCTCCAGCTTCAATTAGGTCAAGATCAATATTGTTGTATTTGGGTGTTAGATCTTTTGTTCTTTCATACACTGTGTTGGAGTGATCTATTATATATTCTGAGCATTCTAATTCTTTATAAACGTAGTTTACTAATTCTTCTACACTTTTAGTCATATCATCACTTAGCCTTATAATATAACAAAATATAACAATAGTTATAAAAGATTATTATATACTTCTCTATTACTTATCACTTATATATTCTAATATAAAAATAGTTATAAAAAAATTTCTAATATAAATTGATATAAAAAAAAGTTGATGGTTAAAATATTAATTATTCTATGTCATATGCTGATCCTAGTTTCTTAAGATCACTAATCACATCACTATTATCTTTATAGTCTAATCTTTTATCACATCTTGGACATATAAATTGATAATCAGTAGCTTCATCAAATGAGTATCTACAACCATTAGGACATACAAAGAACATATTATTTTCCTCATATTCTAATGATTCTTCAATCTCTTCTTTATGATGATTATATTGTTCCTCTAAGATTGTTGCAGTTTTCTTAGAATCAAATTTCCAGTAATATGTGAACCATTGTGTTTCAGGATCTTTCTTTCTAGTATAATTAGCCATACCAATATCATACATTTTATATAACATTTTTCTAACAAGATTTAGTTTAATACCTGTTGCCTCAGCAATCTGCTCATCTGTAGCTTCAGCTGTAAATAGGCAGTCTAGTATTTTTTCACTCTTATCCTTATCATGTGTAACACTTAATGCTAATTTCTTAACATCATTTTCATTTAAGAATTCAGAATCATAATCAAAGACATATTTAACTTTTTTTCTAGCCATTATATTATCTCTCTTATCTATTTTTCTGAGTAAGTTATATTACAATAGTT
>JAJQHG010000086.1 GCA_021199865.1 Methanosphaera sp.
ATAATAAAACACTAAAAAACAATAAAAACAATAACAATAATTATATTATAACAAATAATAATGCAAATAATATAATCATAGTTAATAATACATTTACTAATAATACCTATGATAACCAGGACATATTATTTAGTCCAATAGATAATTATACATTAATTACTAATAACACATACACCTCAAATAATCTAGAGACTAATATTACAGGACCTACTAATTCAACAGGTATAATAAACATAGAATTAAATACACACGAATACTACAACACTACCATCAATACTGGCAGGATATTAGTATATGATCAAAATAATAAAGTAATAGAGGAATATGTTATAACTGATGGAAAAATAAGTATAAATCTTAGTAAAGATCTAATTAAATCAAATGAATACGTTACTATCACTTATAATTCTAGTGATAATTCTTACCAAAACAATAGTATAATAGTATATCTAGCTCAACTAATAGATACCTATATTACAATTGATGAAGTGAATGCTCAAGTAGGAGATACCATAACTCTTAGAGCAACAATTAAGGATGAAAACAATAATCTTGTAACTGGTGGAAACGCAGTATTTAAAATAAATGGTGTAAGCCTAAAAAGTGATGGATCATTCAATAGTAATGCTAGTGTATTAAAACTAAGTGTTAATAATGGGGTAGTAACCTATACTATTAGTGCTGATTCATATCTACTTAGTGCTAATAATATAACCTTAACCTATAGTGGATCAAGTAATTATTACTCCTCTAGCAATACTACTAATAATATAAGTATTAATAAGAAGAATGCACAGATAACCATTAATAGCTCAACAACACAGGTAAGAATAAATGATACTATTACATTTACTATAACAGTTACTGATACTTCAAACCTACCAATAAATAATGGCTATATAATACTTAAAATAAATGGTATCACCATAAGAGATACTAATAATAATACCCTTAAAATTCAGGTAATAAATAATACAGCTACATATAATTATACTATACCAACAGGTTCTGGTGCAACAAATAGTAAGGGTGAGACTATAAATTATAATTTAACTGTTAAATATATTAGCGATGAATATGAAACCATTAGTAACATAACTACTTATAATGTTCTAAGAACAGATACAAAAATAGTCGTAGATAACATAGAAATAACAAACAAGTCAATGAATATAACTGCAAGAATAACTGATACCAACAATAATACAGTGACAGGTACAAATAAGATATGCATAAAAATAAACGGTAAAACTCTGCGTGATAGTAATAATAATGTATTATACTTTACTATAGTAGATGGAGTAATTAACTTAAATAATATTACTGTGAATGCTAGTTACATAACAAATATTACTATTGTAACTGGCCAAAGATGTTGTTATACAGCCTCTAGAGTTACTATAACAAATCTTTAAACTCCTCCTTTTTTTATTATAGATAATACTTAAAAATATTAATCTAACTATTCTTAGTAAAACATATTAAATAAAATTTAAATATATTAATATAGTATATAACAAGGATGATTGAAATGCAAAGATGTCAATATTGTGGTCAACTAAATGATGATTTAACAGATGCATGTATATATTGTGGAGAACCACTCTATATTCAGGTTAACCATGATGATGATTACACAAATGATAATGATCACAGATATGCTATTCAAGTAGCACAAGAATTACTAGATGAAGAAGAGAATGATAAGAAGAGAAGATCACGAAAACCACAATCATTTGATGACCTTGATGATTTTGCAAAGGAATTACTAAGCCCAGAGGGAGATAATCAACAATTTGATGAATCCATATTTAATTCTAATACATTATATGATGAGGATACAGTATTAGAAGAAGATGAAATAGTACCCGATAAAGTGCCTGATGAAACTCCTGAACCTACAATCAAAGATGATGAGACTGAAATTATTCAAGAAGACAATTTATTTGATGATATTGAACCATATGATCAGGAAAATGTCCAAATTATTGAGGATGATCTTAAAAAGAAGATTAAACGTAACAAGAAATTAGAGATACGTATAGGATTATCAATAAAAGATATTGACCTAAAAGTTGATCAAATAACTAAAAAGTTACGTCTAACAGGTCATATATCAATAAATCATCCACTAAATACTCATGAGAACATGAAAATATCACTCATATTCTTTGATGATAATAATCAACAACTAAATAGTGCATGTACAGTACTTTCTATGGACACTATAAAGCATTATTATGACTTTAGTATAGAATCTGCTATTAATCTTAATAGTGTAGCCACCATTATAATATTACCAGAACCAACCTATGATCTATCAACAAGTACTCCAGAAGATACTCAAGAGCCTACACCTACTAATAAACCAATAAATAAGCCAAAAAAACAAGCCTCAAATAACAAAGTTACAGTAAATAAATCAACAAGAAAAACACCAAAACTCAAGAAGCCTATTCAAAAAGAAAAAACAAGTAAACTAATTGATAAAGAAAAAATAGATAATCAAAGTATTTCTAAGACTAATTCTATATTTATAGAGAATATGAAAGATATTGAACGTAAAATAGGCTTAGACATTACTAATACCTCCATATTAACAAAGGGAGAAAATTCTATTGCTATTGTAGGTGAAATATACATTAAAAGCCCTGATAAATATAATAGTATTAATATTGCTGCTACCTGCTATGATAGTGATAATAATATTATAGCAACAGAAACATCACACATTAACACTAAATTATATCTTGGCTTTGATACACTTAATATCCAAATAAATGATGTTGATATAGATAAAATTAATAGGATACGTTTATATCCAACATTTCAATAATCCCCCATTGATCAAATAATTTCCCTTTAAAGATTATAATAATATATTAATTTGTTATTAAGCTTCTTTTTCAATCTTTTTTTAAAAAAAAAATATTAATATTAGTTTAACCTTATAACATAATAATAATTTAAAGGAGGTTTCATTATTAATAAAAAATTGTGCTTCATATTTCTATTAATAATAATGATATCAAGTTTATCTATTGTATCAGCAACAGATAATTCAACTGATACAACAAATAATACTTTAACATGTGATAGTGAATATGAAGACACTGTACAGATTACAAGTAATGATAATTCAAGTCAATCCATTACTAATGATACTGAGTTAGTAGAATCTAAGGATGTGAAAACTAGTGGTGTATACTATGTTAATAGTTCTGCTACAGATAATGGTGATGGATCAATTAATAACCCCTGGAATAGTATAACTCAAGACATTATATCAAATATGACTAAT
>JAJQHG010000014.1 GCA_021199865.1 Methanosphaera sp.
CTTTTTTTATGATATATTATAATTATTGTATATTCTTATTTTCTAGTAATTATTAACATCATAATATTTGATTAGTAAAAGTAATAAGTAATATTTAAATGGGAGGTTAATAAAAAAAAGAAAGAGTATTTAAGCTACAATACTTTTCCATGGCTTAATATTTACTTTGGTTAGTAATCCTTCTGTTGAACTATTAGCAGTTATTGTTGCTAGGATATATAATAGATTCATGAATCCTATCTTTTTATCATTTAAATCTATAGATGATGGTAATTCACCTGTTTTATCAGCAATATCAATAATATTCTCTGCTATTAGAACATAATCCTCCTTAGAGAGAGTCATTTTTTCGGTAATATTTTCCTTAGATACACGTGGTGTCTTAATATCTACTGAAGTAATTGATGTCATATCATTATTATCTATATGTACTACTGCTTTTGATAACATGAATAACACATTACTTATTGGTACTTGTTGATTATTTATCATTATTTTTCCAGGTAATTTCTTGTTAATATCAATCCATTTTATTAGTCTGAAACTAGCATCCTGTAATTTTTTTATTGATACATTATTTTCATCATCAATTACTTCCTCTACAGATTCCTCTTCAGGGTTTTCTAAATGTAGTGTAACATTAATATCTGTAGGATCACATTGAGCATTACCACCATAGATAACAGTTAACTCATATTCATCATTAGTATATGAAGTTAAGTCTATTATATTACTAAATAAACCCTTCTCTATATTTGACTTAACTAGGGATACCTTGTTTAGTTTTATTACACATACACCATCAGTTACTGGATTGTTTTCTTCATCAACGATTTTAAATTCAATTTTAGATTCTGGATCTCTTGTTATGTATAGATCTTCTAATATAATTCTGGATTCCATAAATTCACCTGATAAAACTATTTAGTTGTAATCAATTAATAGTAAAAATAATTATTATTAATATATTATATGTATTTAATTTTTATAATAGTATTGGATTTATTTTATTAATTATTAATAAACATTGAAAAAAATAAGTGGAGATTAGATTATTGAGATGTTTAATAATAATTGATGTATCACTATAAGCACTATAGGTATAACTATGTATAATATACTGTTGAGTGATAATGATTCATCAGATTGATATAGTGTACTATCAGAGTTATATCCTCTACTAGCCATACTATTATATACTACTTCTCCTCGCTCATATGCTTTTAAAAACATCATCAGAAAGAGGGATCCTGTTTGTTTTATCTTCCATCTATATGGAGTGTTGTTTGTATAACTAAAACCTCTACTTGTCTGTGCTCTTCTAATATTTTCTAGTTCATCATAGAAGAGGAATATGAATCTAACAAATAATGAGAATATCATTGCAAACTCATTAGGTACATGTAGACGTCGTAATGATTCTGCTATAGAATACATTGGTGTAATATATGAGAACAATACTACTGCAGTTATACTGATTGCTAGACGTACAAGTAATATTTCTCCAAAGGCTAATCCTTCCCTTGTTATAGTTAATCCTAGTGGAAGTGTATATATAATTTCGCCAGGCTGTATGAATGGCTGAAATATTGCTATAAAGAACCCGAATGGTAGAATTAATAATACACGAATTAATGCATCCTTAAGTGATATCTTTGATAATACTATGAGTAATAGTAAATATAATTCTAGTATTAATAGTACAGTGTAACTTGTTGTTGTGACTGCATACACTATTATTAGTACAAGAAATATCAGTTTTACTCTACCATCAATGTTATGTAGTATACTATCCTGATTTGCATAATAATCTTGTTGTTGTAATTGTTCTACTCCAGCCATTTTTTCCCTCCTTTATTATTGTTAATTGTTATATATTTTTATTATAATATGTTTTGTTAAAAAAGAGTTTGATTTTACTTTAGTAATAATTATTAAAAATTTAAAAAATAATATTAAAGAAAAGATTTAACTTTTCCTTAAGATGAATAACATTAATTCCCATTCTTTGAGATTACCTTGAAGATACCATATGCTACTGCTACAGATATAATTAAGCCTACAATTAAGCATCCTACACCAACAAAGGGATTATCTTCTAGTCCTTCAAGAGTATAATCGGGCATGATAGGACTTATTACTTGTTCACTATCTAATAATTCTTCATTGATATGTTCTGCTGAGGCTTCTAATCCATCAGGAGTACTTGAAGCTAGAAATGGTGATAATATACATACTAGTATAGCTATAACTAATATTCCCATATATACTTGTTTTTGTTCCATTATTTTCCACTCCTTTTATAGGCTAATAAGTCTGGTCTTACGGACTCTATTCCCTTAATAATTATTACTGTTATAACTGCCTCAATTATTCCTATCATTGCATGGTAGCCACCCATATACAGTAATCCTAGACCTAATGGGAATGATCCAGAAATTGCCATTTCAACTGCAGCTACTAATGCTGCTAAGAAACATGCAGCCCATGATGCTACTATTATAGCTGGCATCTCACCAATCTTATCTTTTAGGCCACTAAATCCATAGTATCCTACAAATCCTCCTACAATTGCCATGTTAACTATGTTTGCTCCAAGAGCTGTGATACCTCCATCACCAAAGAATAATGCTTGAATAATTAGTACTATTGATAATACTATTATTGCTGCATATGGACTTGCAAATATTATTGCTACTAATGCTGCTCCAAGTAGATGTCCACTTGATCCGAAAGGTACAGGTAAGTTGAAAGACATTATCGCAAAGATTCCAGCAGCAAGTACTGCTAATAGAGGTGTGTATTTCTCATCTAAGTTTTCTCTACTCCACTTTATTGCTAGATATACGAATATTATTGCTATTACATATAGTATTATGCATAGTGGAATTGATATAAATCCATCTGGTACGTGCAACTTTTAATCTCCTTATTTTGTTTTATAAAAATTGTTCTAATTTAAATCATTAAGTTAACTCTAAAATGTTAATTAAAAATAGTAATACTTTTTTAATAAAAGGTATTATATCACTATACTATATAATTTTAAGCTCCTAGTATTTAAATGTAATCATAAAATAACCTATTAATTCAACTTCAATAATAATATAGTAAATTGTTATTAAGTAATACATAAAATAAACCAAAAATAAGTATTATTTTTTGATAAAAAAGCCATAAAAAAGTAATAAAATAATACAGGTATTTAAATAAAAATAGTCAAAAGTAATACCTTTTAATAAAATAATATTAAAAATAATCAAAAATGATAGTGGGTAACTACTGTAAAAAATAT
>JAJQHG010000096.1 GCA_021199865.1 Methanosphaera sp.
GTACACAATTTTCAAATATTTTATTATTTTTGCATAATGTTTATATGTAATAATGATTATAATTTATTTTAACAACAGAATAACTATAAAATGTTGTAAGGAAAATAATAATTTATAACAATTTTAATATAAAATGGGGATTTTTATGATAAATGAATTATATGATGAGTATGAAGAAGAACCAAAAAATATCATGGCAGAAATGGATGATCTTGATAAGAAGATATTAGAGTTATTAAGGGATGATGGAAGAAAATCATATAGAAAGATTTCTCGTGATTTGGATGTATCTGTAGGTACAGTACATAATCGTGTTGATAAATTAACTAAGTCTGGTATTATAAATAAGTTTGTACCAGTTATTGATCATGAAAAGCTTGGATATACTTTAACAGCAGTAATAGGTATAGAAATAAAGGGTGGAACAATATCCTTCCTAACAGAAAAAACAGAGTTCAAAGATAATATTCTAGCATTATATGATGTAACAGGACAGTTTGATGGATTCATTATTGCTAAGTTTAAGAATACTTATGAACTAAATAAATTTATTAAGGAACTATTAAAAGAAGATAATGTAATTAAGACATACACTCAAACAGTACTCAAAATTGTAAAAGAAGAACTAAACTCCTCATTAATCGATTTTGATGTATGATTAATGTCATATATCAATTAAACACCAATTTTATCATACTTTTTTTTAAAATTAAATAAATAACAATGAATAGGATATATGAGTATATTAGTTAGAAAATGTTTATTTAACTATTATATTAAATATAAAACAATATTATAATTATTAAGTAAAAATCAGAAAAATTATTATTAATATTAATGATAGGAGAGATTAATAGAATGTCAATTCCTGATTTCCCAGATACTCAAGATAAACAACCAGAGGTACAATTATACCTGACAAGAGTTGGAATAACAGGAGTAAAAAAGTTATTAAAAATAAATCGTGAAGATAAAAGGCCAATAATATTACTACCCACATTTAATGCATATGTTGATTTACCTAATACACAGAAAGGTATACATATGTCAAGAAACACTGAGGCAATATCTGATGTTATAAATGAAGTTACAGATGATTATGGAACACAACTAGAAACAGTATGTGCAGATATTGCTAAAAAGTTATTAGATAAGCATGAATATGCTCTAAAAGCTGAGGTAGAAGCAGAAAGTGAATACATAATAAATAAATTATCGCCTGTAACTAATAAAAAGACACAGGAGACAACTACAATACTTGCTAAGGCTATTGCACAAAAGGATTCTAATGGAGATGTAACTGTTAGAAAAATGATTGGAACAGAAGTAGTTGGTATGACCGTCTGTCCATGTGCACAGGAATCAGTTGAGAAAGCTTCACGTGAGAAATTACTAGAATTTCTTGATGAACAAACAACACAGAAAGTTATTGATTCTGTTACATTTGCTTCACATAATCAGAGAGGTAGAGGTACAATACTACTTGAAGTACCAGAGTCCCAGAATGTTAATGTAGATGACTTGATAGATGTTATACAGTCTTCTATGAGTTCACCAGTATGTGAAATACTTAAAAGGCCTGATGAGAATAGAATTGTTACAAATGCACACCAAAAACCAGTATTTGTAGAGGATTGTGTAAGAAATATGGTTATAGGATTGTTAGATAAGTATCCAGATCTACCAGATGACTCAATTGTAACATTTAAACAGGTTAATGAGGAAAGTATTCATCAACATAATGCATATGCAGAGAAAACATCATCAATAAGAGAACTAAAAGAGGAGTATAGAGGAGAATAATATGGAACCAATGGAAGTATCACGTAAAATAATGGAATACCTTGGAGCTTTCAAGGGATCAAAACCAGTAGTACATAACTCTGAGGCAATGCTAATTAGAGCAAAAGCAGAAGAAAAATTAAAACCTGAGGAATTTACACCTAAATTAGAGGAATTATTTAAAGATTTAGATATACAACCTATTAATCCAGCTAGTCCAAAGGCACGTACTATGACAGACCAGGTAGATGCAACATTTAGAAACACTACAGAAGTAGAGGATGAATCCCTGGGAATAGCTGGAATTGAACAGATCAAACAATCATTTGAAATGACTGGTTTTGAGGCAGACTATCTTATGGGAGAACTAGAAGATATGGGTGTATATGTTGTAATGTACATGGATAAGTCTGGATTTGGGCCAATGTTTGTTGAAACTATGGTTGTAAAACTTCATCCATTAGATGAGGAATAATCACACAACCTACACTCTCCTTCAAAACTATTTTTGTGATTATTATGGAAATAAGTAAAGCTAATGCAAAGGAAATACTTCAAAGTGAAGTAACTAATCTACATGAAGTTATAATGGAAATTAATAATTCTAGTAGACAACGCGATATTACATTTTCACGTAATGTATTTCTTGATTTAACACATATCTGTGCAAATAATTGTGGATACTGTATATTTAGACAATCAGTGGATGATGTAACCAATGTCCTTATGGATAAAAAGGAAGTACTAAATAAGGTTGAGACGGCAGTAAAATATAACTGTACTGAAGCAAATTTTACCTTTGGAGAAGATGCACAAGAAGAAGTTCAAGTACAAGAAGCTCTATCAAAATATAACTGTGAAACAATGGTAGATTACGTCTATGACTTATTAAAATATATACTATCAAACTATGATATACTACCACACACTAATATGGGTATAATCAGTGCTGATGAATTACATAAACTAAGCCAAGTGAATGCATCAATGGGTCTAATGCTTGAAACAACAAATAAGGATTTACTAAAAACAATTGCACACAAACATAGTCCAGGTAAAAATCCAAAGAAAAGATTAAACTATATTAGAGAGGCAGGGGCTCAACAGATACCATTTACCACGGGATTACTAATAGGTATAGGTGAAACTATTGATGATCGTATAGAATCCCTATTTGAACTAAGAAAAATACAGGATGAATATGGTCATATACAAGAGATTATTATACAAAACTTTACACCAAAGCCTGGAATAGCAATGGAGAACTATCCAGAAGTACCATTAATTGATCTAATAAAACTCGTCATGTTAGCTAAAATCATGTTTCCAGATGTAAGTATACAAGTACCACCAAATCTTAATGAGAGACTAGCACCTATATTTGTTCTTGCAGGTGCAGATGACTTTGGTGGAATATCATCAGTAACAGTTGATTGTGTAAATCCAGATAGTAAATGGCCAACAGTCAAAGAATTAGAGCGAGATATAAATAGTGTAAACTATAATCT
>JAJQHG010000153.1 GCA_021199865.1 Methanosphaera sp.
AAAAATAAATAATTAGTACTATTCATAATCCGTTTTTTTCTAGAATAAAACTAGTAATTATTTCCCTAAGTTTAATGGCTCTAATCTCATAGGTATGTTTACTCAGAATTATTTCTTGAAGTTTATTAATTAAATTATCATAGTCCTCTTCGTGACTTAAATAATAATTTATATTATTAGTTAACTCCTCACTATTATTGTATTCGGGTAGCAGGCCACCAAATATATCCTTGTTTCCAATAATATTGTTAGTTATTACTAATTTATTGGATGATAATGCATCAAATACACGACTATTCATTGATCCAACCTTTTTAGTTGTATTATTTGCATCATCTATTACAATTCTGGTTGATGCATAAACTTTTGATAAATTATCATATGATACAAATCCCTGCGAATATTCAACGAAATTATCTACTTTATCCCAATTAGACCCAAATACTTTAAAATCATAGTTTATATCTTCAGGTTTTAGCATACTTATAATATCCCTATTATAGTTCCAGTAACTACCAGTAAAACAGTAATCTGAGTTATATTCACCACATGGCTTAACATCTTTGTTAAATCGTTCAGGGTCTGTTGCTAATGGGAAGAAATATGTTGGTATACTATTTTTAGCATTAATCTTCTCACACTCTTTCTTACTACTGGATAATATTATGTCATAATCCTTAAAAGAGGAGTTAGAGACCCATTTATCAAACCAGTTTCTAAGCCATGCAATACATATTAAGTTTGATGATTTAGTCTGTATCTTAGATAGATCATAATGCTCTAGGAGTACTATTAATACATCCACATCTATATCAATATAATACCAGTTTTTCTGTGATCCTGTTGGATGTTGGGCATAAAAAGTTGTAGTCCAACCTAGTTTTTTCATACTATCAGATAAGCTTAAGCTAGTAAAGTAGTCTCCAGCAGTTGTAGTATCACTACTTTCTGTTACAATAAAACCTATATGTAAACCCTTAGGATGATATACCTTTTTAGATTCTAATTTATCTAGCAAGTAATTTTCATCAATATATTCTTGCCATGTAGACTCAAAAACAGTTCTATCAGATGTATTAATATGATTATCAGTGCTATTATAATATGCTAGGCTATGTGTAGTAATATAGTTATTATATCCCTTTTTATTAAGTCTTAGGCATAAATCTAAACTGATATAATTATCATGATATTCATTACTAAAACCATTTACTAAGTTAAATGTTGATTTTTTAATTAAAAATAGTTGCTGGCATACACCTATAATTTCATTTATTTGACTACTTTCTTCTACATCATACTCAGATCTATTCATATAATAGTATGGTCTAATATTCTTACTATTATTTCTAAAATATATTCCCTTATTATGGATAGTATATGTTAAGGAGGAGTCTACATTACCATATATTAATGGTAATCCTATCACACCCATATCATCTAGTTTCTGGCTAGCATCTATTAGATAGTTTAGAGAATTCTTAAATGGTTCTACATTATAATTCATGAATAATATATATTCACCATTTGCTTTATTAACAGCAGTATTTAGAACACTTCCAAGCATATGATCATCATTATTAACTACCTGTATTGGTATGTCTAAATCTATGTTGATATTATCATGACTATTACATATTAATACTTCAATACATGGATAATATTCATTAATATTTCTGATTATTTTAGTTAGTTTATCTGGATTTATAGTTTTGTATGAATAGAGGATTATTGATACGAGGGGAGTATCATTAAGATAGGATATACCTTTATTTTCAATTTCACGTTCTATGTTTTTTCTTATCTCTTCAAGCTCGGATTCTGTCATTGATCTTTTAGCCATAACTACTGATTCATTTTGGACATTCTTTTTATATTCATATAAAGCTTTAGTATCATTAACTTGATGCTTTAATGAACGTAGTTTCATAAACATTGATGTGTTCTTTATTGTATCAGGTATTTTCAATTGGTGTACCCCTTTAGCATATATAAAATTATTTTATATTTTATATGTCTTATTAATTAAATTATTAGGACAATAAAATTATTAACTAGGTTCACTAAAATATATTTAGTTAATAAAAATTTTTGGAGGGTATAAATGGTATCTAAAAAGAAGATATTATTAGTTGTAATACTTGCAATTATTGTAGTTGCTGGAGTTTATGTCTATGTAACTTATCATCAAGCTACAGAAACATTCGGTGGAGATACTAATATACTAGTATTATGTACTGATCCATCTGAGCAACGTCCAGGTATTGGTGCTGTTGACATGGCCTTCGTCATATCTTTAAGTAATGGTTCTCTTGGAAACGTAACACCAATATATCCAGGAGGTATGACTCATCCTACCATGGAACCAACTGATAGTATGAAAGCTGAAGGTTTAACTCAGGTGTACTTGCATGATTCATTATGGAGTGATGATTTAGAAAATGGTACAAAGATAGCACAGGAAATAGTAGAATACAATACTAATATATCAACGGACATGGTTGTCGTAGTAACTCCTGATGCAATTGATGCACTAATTGATTCTGTAGGTTCAGTATATTCTGATGGACAATTAGTAGAAAATATAAGTTCTATTGACTTTTTAAGAGAAGATCAATCTGAGAATGGTGTAAGTAGGGGAGATTCTATAGAGAGTCTAGCAAATGGTATCATAGATGCTGCTAAAAATAATGATAATAAGCAAGAATTAGTACAAGCTATACTTGATCAGTACTCTCAAGGAAATATCCAGGCAGTACCTTCTGATGTATTTTCACAATTTGTAACTTATGAATTATTAAATAATTTATTAGGATAAAATCCTTAACAACCCTTATTTTTTTTATTAAAATTAGTTTTTTAGTAAATGAACTCTTTTATTTTTATAAAAAAGTATAATGGAGATTAATCTTATTTTTAGTAGAGTTTTATACCAAAGAACTTTGGAGCTCTTCTATGGTCATTTATTGCATCTGTACAGGCCATTGTATCGTATAATACATACATCCACCATACAAATTCAATGAGAAATGTTATAATATCACCATATGTTGGAATTATTGCTGTGAGTAAATCTCTAAATATGAATTCTAACATAACAGCTATACCCAATTCTACTACACCTCTTCTATATAATCCATTATAGATATTACCAAGACCTATAACTAGAAATGATAGTATAGATGATATTAGTTTATTTTTATTTCCTGAAATGATATTACATCCTTTAATTTTTATAATTATATTTGAACATTAT
>JAJQHG010000084.1 GCA_021199865.1 Methanosphaera sp.
AGTGAATAACATGAAAGTAGCTTTAATCAATGGAAGTCCACATAAAGATGGATGTACAAACTTAGCACTAGAAATAGTCCAAAAAGCATTAAATAATAACAATATAGAAACTGACATAATTCAGATGGGATCAGAAACCATACATAGCTGTATCGCATGTGAATCATGTAGAAATACTGGACACTGTGTTTTTAAAGATGATAGAGTAAATGACTTCATAGACCAACTAGATGATTATGATGGATTCGTATTTGGTGGACCAGTTTATTATGGTTCAGTAAACAGTAACCTATTAAACTTCATGACAAGAGTATTCTATGCTGGAATAAATTGTGGAGAAAATTTTAGAGAAAATCCATTAAGACTAAAACCAGCAGTAGCTGTTACAAGTGCTAGACGTGCTGGTACAATGACCTCAATAGATATAATAAACAGGTTCTTCTCAATTAATGAAATGCCTATAATATCATCCACATACTGGAATGAAATACATGGACAGAACAAAGAAGATGCACTAAAGGATAAAGAAGCTCTGCAAACCATGAAAAACTTAGGTGACAATATGGCATACTTCCTAAAACTTAGAGAATTAGGTAAAAAGGAGGGTATACCTGAGCCTGAGTTTAATAAAGTCATATATACTAATTTTATTCAACCAAAAGAATAAATGGTTTTCTTCTCCAAATTTTTTTTAATAATTATTTTTTAAAATAGTAATTTCTTAGTAATAAAAAGGGAGGTTAAGTTTGTATATTTAGTCATATACTTCTATGCATTCACCTTCGCAGTTTTCAGATGCTTGCTCATATACTGATGCATCATCTACTTCAAGTTCATCTACATCATCATCTCTAGTGGATCCAATTAATGTTGCCTTATCATCATCATCAAAGGTAAATAATGATTCATCTAATGCTACACAGTTTCCACAACTTACACACATATCTCTTTCTAATACTACTTCTACCATAATAATTTCTCCTTATTAAAATATAATAACTTTTAAACACATACTCTAAAAGCTATATAATTTAAACTATTAATTTTTAAACTTATATATTTTATTATCAAATATAATTTTTAAATAGTTTAAGTATGCTATAGCATATGTAAAATAATGATAATTGATGAATAATTTTAAAAAATGATAGTACTCAAAATAAATTATTTTAAAAAAAGTGTGTATATGTGATAACACACATATACTTTATTTAGTTTTGATTATAATTTCCTTTAAGACGTCTAAGTAATCCTAATGCTCCTATTACACAAATTATTCCACCAACAATACATCCTATTCCTACACCATAATAAATTCCTGTTTCACCCATTTCAAGTACGAATGCAAATATGTATGAGAATAGAACTTCACAGATGAATGATCTGATAAATGTGAATGTGAGTGATGTGAATCCTTTACCTACTCCCTGGAATAACATAGTACTACTTACACCTAGTGCTGCACCTATACAGAATATACACATTATGTGTAGTGCATCAGTTACTAATGGTGCTAATCCTGCACTTGATCCATATGCAAAGAGTTGACTAAGTTGTGGTGCAAATATGTATAATAATACTGTTATTATAATACCTATGATGATATTTGTTCTTAATGCATATTTATATGACTCATCAAGTCTATTAAGATCTTTAGCTCCATATGAAGCTCCAGCTACAGTTAGTAGTGCTGATCCTAAACCTATCATTGGTACCATACCTAATTGTAGTAATCTGAAGTCTACAGTATATACTGCTACAGCTACACTTCCAGAAACTATTGTTAACATATAGTTAATGACGATACCAAGACCAGATAGTATAAGAGTTTCTGATGTTGAAGGTATAGCAATGTTTAGTATATTCGTTGTTATTGAACGATTAAATTTAAATTTCTTATAATTTATCTCTAAGAATGTATCCTTCTTTATAAATAACCAATAGATTTGTATTAAACAAGCTATTAAAGAACTTACTATTGTTGCCCATGCAGCTCCTTTAATTCCTAGATCGAGTATATAAATGAAGATTGGATCTAATATAATATTTAATATAGCTGTTACTACCATAACATACATTGCACGTTTTACATCACCTTCAGATCTAAGAACACCTGTTGCTACGTTATTTAATACGAATACTATCATTAAACCAAATATAATATATCCATAATCTAATCCTAATTGAAGATTTTCTCCACTAGCACCAATAACAGATAGAAGCGGTTCTAAGATTATTAGCATTACTACTGCACATATTATTGATATAATTACTGCTAGTACCAAACTATGCATTGCAGTATTACTTGCATTATCATAATCTTTAGATCCAATATACCTTGCTATTACACTGTTAGCACCTGTACCTACTCCATTTCCAAGACCTACTAAAATCATGAATATTGGTGATATAAAACCAAGTGCGGATATAGCTTCAGATCCTAACCCTGCTACCCATATACTATCAGCTAAGTTATATGCCATAGTTAAAGCCATACTAATCATCATCGGCCATGCTAATCTTAGGATTGCCTGCTTATAGTCTCCCATTATTAATTCAATATTACTATTTTTTCCTTTTTCAGTTTCTGGCATTTAAAACCTCCCATAATTAATAATATCTTATATAATAAGTGTTACAATTCATGAATGGTTTGAATTATATTCATATGAATTCTTTATTATTTTTAGCATTATATTAACAAGTTCCTCGTGGGATATGTCTAAATCTTTTATTATTTCATTTTCACGATCTATTTGATAATCCCATAACTTTTTAGTTATTTTTTTTCCTTCAGTTGTTAGAGCGATAATATTCTCACGTCTATTATCTGGATCTTCACATCTGGTTACTAAGTTATTATCCTCTAGTTTTCTTATATGCCTAGTGACTACTGCATTGTCAAACTTAATACTTTCTATTATGTCCTTTTGATGCATTTGGTCATTACCATATAGACTAAATAGTATACTTAGTTGCAGTATTGATGTAAGAGGATAATTTTCTATTATTCTTGTCCAAAATGTTTTGTTTGTACCAAGAAACTCTGAAAATAGAGAGGTGTATGAAACATAATCCTCATATTGATTATTATCATTAGACATTATTCTTCACTCTTGTTTATATAATATAATAATTTTCCATTTTTTTATACATGATTAAATCATTTTAGAATGTAAACTTATATACTGGATTTATAAGTAAGTTAAATGTATTAACTC
>JAJQHG010000054.1 GCA_021199865.1 Methanosphaera sp.
ACTTATAACTTATTATGTATAACTTATCATATATAAATTATTATTTATTTCTTATAAGTTATAATATTATTATAGAAAAAAAAATTAGGCTTAAATTAGTTTTGTTTGAACAGATCCCCCAATAATTTCCTCAAAGTCAAGTCCCTTAGTCAATGCTAAGTCAGTATTAACCCTATAATTTTCTGTACGTGTAACATGTAAATCCTCTAGTTTTATAAATCTCCAGTCTTTTCTAATAAATTTAGCTCCAACGTATGGTGTTGCACCGAAGATATCTGAAAACTCTTTAAGGTTTGCTATCTTATCATGATCTATATAGATATGATCCTGCCTTGTAGATTTTACTTCTATTGCTAAATATATCTCACCATTACCTGCAAGTACATCTGGTAGAGGTCTTTTAGTTGCCCCACCACTTGCAGGTGCTCTCATTGCACCAAAGCCTGCATCCCATAATTTGTTTACAAGGTCTCGCTCTTCAACTGAACCAGTCTTACTCATATTAACACTCACTCTATTATAGTAAATATTTATATTTATTAATACTATTAAACTTCAAGCATTCTCCTATATAATGTGTATAATAGTTGTTATTTTTATATAACACTAGATAACATTCCATACATATTACCAAGAATATGTGTATGATAATATAAATTGATCAAAAAAATAGAAAATTTTATTGTATTATTGATACTTTTTTTCAAAATATTTTAATTTATCTATAAAATATATATAATGATTAATCATATATATTAAATCAACCACAAAAGAGGAAAGAAAGAAATAAGCATAATATTTTAACATACCAATAGTGTGTTTTCTACTTTAAGCTTTTGTGTAAAAATTATAGATACTTATAGATAGGAGAGTTATGAGTATCAATTACTATAAATGAGGAGAAAAACATGGTACAAGTAGAAATTTCTGGTGATGACCTCACAACACGTGGAGTTAACACTGAAATAAGAGAAGCCCTCCAAGAGGATAAAAAAGAAATAACTATCAACAATACTGAACAACTAAATTCAATAGCAGTAGGTATAAGAACCGATGCAACAGTTGAATTAACAGGTGAATATGGTGACTTCGTAGGAGCACTAAATGATGGGGCAAAAATCACAGTTGAAGGTAATGTTGGTAAATACCTAGGAGACAACATGACCAAGGGAGAAATCGTATTAAACGGTCATGCTGGTGATGGTGTAGGTTTTGGTAAATCCAATGGAGATATCATAGTAAAAGGAAATGCTGGAAATGCTGTAGGTCAACTACACAAGAATGGTACAGTATTAATCGATGGTAACATTGGTGACTTAGCAGGACTTTACATGTTAGAAGGACAATTAATCATTACAGGTAACTCAGGTAAAGACTTAGGTGACTGGATGATTGGTGGAACAATATATATTGCAGGTAACTATAACCTAGGATACAACACAAAAACCACCGAACTTACAGATGAAGATAAAGAGTTACTAAACGGATTACTAACAAAATATGATATTGATAAGAAAGCTGAAGACTTCACAAAAATTGTGAAAGATCAACTAAGACCATTCTACGGAAAATAAACAGATTAATAAGGAGATATTAAAATGGATAATAAAAAACCTATGGCAATGGATGCAGGATCACTTTGGAGTAAAGAAACTATAGAGGAAATCCATAAAAAATCTGAGGATGGAAACTATATAGTAAGAGGATTTGGTAGAAGTAAACCATACCCTAAGTTTGATGATATTGTAATATTACCAGGACAAGCATCAGTAGCACCAGTAGACAAGTACCGAGAACCATGTAACACAAAAGTAACCCTTGGAACAAGATTTGCAAAGAAACCATTAGAACTTGACACACCAGTACTAATTGCAGGTATGTCCTTTGGTGCATTATCCAAGGAAGCAAAAGTTGGTATGGCATTAGGTTCATCCAAAGTTGGAAGTGCAGCAAACAGTGGAGAAGGTGGAATGCTTCCTGAAGAAAGAGAAGCTGCAGATACCTTCGTAGTACAATACTCCTCTGGTCGTTTTGGAGTATCAGCAGAATACTTAAATGCTGGAGATGCTGTAGAAGTTAAGATTGGACAAGGTGCAAAACCTGGTATGGGTGGACACTTATTAGCTGAAAAAGTAAGTCCTGAAGTAGCAAAGATAAGAGAGATTCCTGAAGGAACAGATGCATTAAGTCCATGTAGATTCCTAGACTCACAAAACAAAGAGGAACTCAAAGAACACATCGAATTAATCAGAGAAGTTACAAACTGGGAAATACCTATCATTGTAAAATTAGGTCCAGGACGTATAGATGAAGATGTAAAGATTGCATACGAAGTAGGGGCAGACATAATATCCCTAGATGGTATGGAAGGAGGAACAGGAGCATCACCTGAAATAGTATCTGAGGAGACTGGTGTACCAACAATCCCAGCACTAGCATTAGCAGTTAAAACATTAGATGAAATCGGTGCAAGAGGAGATGTAGATCTCATAATTACTGGTGGAATCAGAAACGGTGCAGATGTAGCAAAAGCATTAGCAATGGGTGCAGATGCAGTATACATAGGTACTGGTGCAATGATTGCAATGGGATGTATGGGTTGTAGAAAATGTTCCACAGGTAAATGTCCTGTAGGAATTGCAACACAAGATGAAGAACTAAGAACTCTTGATGTTGATGAAGCAGGTCGTCATGTAGCTAACTATATTAAGTCAATGACTGAGGAAGCAAAGATGCTAGCACAACTTGCAGGTCATGATGACATAAGAGACTTCAACAAATCAGATCTTCGTGCTCTAACAACAGAAATGGAAGCAATGACTGGAATCAAACTTGTAGGAAAATAAACATATCCTACACTAACCTTCTTTTAATAAACTTTTTTTTAATTCTTATTTTACTGATTTATTCTTTGAGTAGTTATTTGTAGTATAATTAAATTATTAATTATTATGTATAAGTTAGTAGTTATAAATTATATGTTAATAGTTATTAGTAATAAGTTATTAAGTATAAGTAAAAAGGTACAAGTTAATAGTTATAAGTTATTAGTTATACATATAATTTTGGGATATAACTAGGAGAATGAAATGTATAAATAAAAAAATTAAAATAGAAAAAAGAAATATTTTATTGATTAGTATATATTTCTTCTAATTCTTTTAGCTTAGATTTAACAGAATCCTCAGGTTCAAAAAGTAATATTTTAGTTCTACTAGGATGATCATTTAGTAATTTAAACTTATCAACAGAGGTATAATTAAAACGTATCTTACCCTTATTTTTACCAGCACTTAAAACATCAGGTTCATATGTCTCTGAAAGTTCACCATTAGGCATGCAACTTAAGAATATCACGTTGATATGTAAATCATCTTGATTATATAAGATTCCAATAAAATATGTTAAACATATCTTTTTATCACCATTAGTTTTGCTATAAAAAGTAGGTAAATTTCCTTCATAATGTTGTTTATGACCATCTTCATAAGTTATATTACCTTTATAACTATTCTGATTATCTCCTACAAAGATGTTTCTATGGAAATCACCAATATTTTTCAAGGTAACTGTTTTAATGTCTATGTGAACATATGCATTATATGTTTCAAAGAAAAGATCACTTCCAATAGGTGAAGAAATAGGTTTTCCAAAATTATTAAAAAGATTATAAAAAATTCTTTCAGCACCAGTTGCAAAATCAGATGTTGAATTACCTAGAAACTGTTCCCAATCTGAACGAATTTCTTCTTTTGTTCTAAAACCATCCCTCATTATTTTTTCATCATTTTTTAATAAAAAATATATTTGTTCTAAATATTCATGCTCCCAAAATTCAATATTTTCCAAATCCATATATTACTCCTCATTTAACATGTCAATAGTAGATTCAGCTATTTTCTGTGCAAGAAGCACAGGCACTGCATTACCAATCTGTCGATACATACTACTTAAACTTCCATGGAATATAAAATCATCAGGGAATGATTGAAGAATAGCACATTCACGTGCAGATAATCTCCTCTTTTTATTAACATGAATTTCAGGACCAGTTGCAGTAATAGTATCACTTGGTCTATCCCAATTAGTAATCCTCAAGGATTGTTCATAAACAATCTCTTTTTCTTCAAGTTCTGTTACAGCTTTATCATACTTATCATCAAACTTTAATAATTTTTTTAGTTCCCACCAATCTTCAGGGGATGGAATAGTACCAGAATTATTATCTTTTCTAAACCAATGGCCCGCAGTATATTTATAACCAAAATGATCATCTAATCCTTTAACGCTCCATCCTGATTTATCTCTCCAATACTTAAGATAATCACATATTTCCTCCTGAGAAACATTATGTTTTCTCTTCCAAAATTTATCAGAAACATTGGTTGAAGCCATATGATTATAAATCATTTTACCATTGACTTCAATAGGATTATAAGATAGTTTGACATCAGATAAATATCCTATAGCTTCTTTAGTTGTTACATATTCCTTAAGATTATTCTCTCTTTCAAGTAGACTTTTCTGTGACTTTTTCTCACAATGGGTTTTTTTCGGAAATCTATTTTTAACATTAATTCTATTTCCCATTATTACAATTCTTTGTCTATTTTGAGGAACCCCATAGTCAGTAGCATTCAAAAGTTTCATGTTAACTTTATATCCTAAGCTTTCAAAGTCTTTCTGGATCATTTCTATAACGTTTCCATTTTCCATTGAACATAATCCCTTAACATTTTCTGCAACAAATATTTTAGGATTTTTATCCTCAATTATTCTGAGCATCTGTTTATATAAGAAATTTCTTTTATCGTCCATGCTACGATTTGTATTTGCAACAGAAAAACCCTGACATGGAAAACCACCAATTATTACATCAGGATCATCTGGAATATCATCACTTGGTATTTGTATAATATCACCAAGAGTTATATGATCACCGATATTATTTTTATATGTAATTGTTGCATCCTCATCAAAATCATTAGCCCATAGAATTTCATATCCGGCATTTTTAAATCCAAGATCCATTCCACCTGCACCTGAAAACAAGGAAACTAATGTATGTTGCTTCATGTATTTATTCCTAAATATATAATTTGATTTAATCATAACGACTCGGAAAATCTATTAATATTAATTAATAAGTTTTATTTACTATTTAGTATTATTTATATTATAAGTTATAAGTTTTTAGTTAGTAGTTATTAGTTAATAGTTATAAGTTAGTAATTATTAGATATAAGTTATTACTTTTTAGTTAAAAACAGGGAGTATTATATCTAAAAAGCAGTATTATAAGTTTATTATTATTTCAAAAAAAAGATTAGTGGGAGAAGTTAATACTCTATTATGCTTCCTGATGCATCACGTCTGTGATGTCCAAACTCATCTAGTTGTGCTAATTGTTGCTTATCAAATACTGGTCCTTCTACACATGCTCTGTAACCTGTTGAATCAAGACAGCATTGTCCACATATTCCAAGTCCACACTTCATGTAACGCTCAAGTGATATTTGACAGTCAACATCATATTGCATACTTAATTGATATAATTTATAGGACATTACTTCTGGACCACAACCCATTATCACATCATAGTCACCATCATCTAGTAATTCCTGTGCTAGTTGTGTACTAAAACCATGATATCCTCGACTTCCATCATCTGTACATTCATATACTCTATCATATTTACTAAAACGTTCCTCAAAGAATAATTCTTCACTAGTTGCTGCTGCAGATATTAGATCCACATTATCATAGTAGTTTAGTAGTGGTGCTAATGAGCCTACACCTGTTCCTCCACCAACAGCCAGAACATGTTTATATCCATCTACATCATAGCCATGACCATATGGTCCGCGTATTCCTATCTTGTCACCAACATTTACTTCATTATAGATATTACTAGTAAATGGCCCTACATTACGTACTGTTATGCCCATAATATTTTCTTCAGGATCAATTATTGACATGGTCATTGGTTTCTCATTCTCAAAGTTCCATACCATAACAAATTGTCCTGGTTGTATGTCCTCATTAATATCCCAATCAAATATGAGTGTTTTTATTGTTGGTGTTTCTATGATTGCATCCTTAACATCTACAACTACTGGTACTTCATCATCATATACATTGCTTATCATACAATCACATCCTTATAATCTATGAGATAATCCTATAATTTCACTAACATTACTATAACCATTCTCTTCTAGAAATGCTTCAAGATCCTGGCTAATTTTACTAAATATTTGTGGTCCTTCATACATGATGGATGTTCCTATCTGCAGTAGGCTTGCACCAGCATATAGGAATTCTAGTGCATCCTTATAGTCTTTTATTCCACCAACACCAAATATAGGTATGTCTACAGCATCATATGTTTGATAGACACATTTTAGTGCTATTGGCTTAATCATTGGTCCGGCTATTCCTCCAAACTTATTGTTAAGTATTGGGTGGCCTGTCTTATAATCTATACGTAATCCTGGCCCTAGACTATTAATGAGTGTTAACCCATCAGCTCCAGCCTTCTGGACAGATATTGCGATCTCAGTTATGTCTAATACATTTGGTGTTAGTTTTACTATTATTGGTACATCCTTAATTGATGAGGTTACACTTTTAACAATATTATATGTTAAATCTGGATCTTCACCAATATTTGATCCATAGCCACACTGTGCATGTGGACAACTCACATTTAATTCAAATGCATCAACATAATCCTTTGTTTGACGTGCTACATCAGTAAATACTTCTTCACTATTACCATATATTGATGCTATTACTGGTGTCTTATCACGTATATCATTTAATTCCTTTAATTCCTCTTTTTTAGCCTCTACTCCCGGACTAGCTAGTCCTACAGAGTTTATTACTCCACCCTCGATTTTCACTATTGTTGGATTTTCATAACCATCATTAGCTTCTATTGAGAAAGACTTTGTAACTATTCCTCCTGCTCCTGCATTAGCAACCATCCTCATAGAACTAGCAGTAGTTCCAAGGATACCTGCTGCTAGAAAGAGAGGATTAGATAATTTCATTCCAAGAATTTCTGTTTCTAACATTTTAATTAATCTCTATATTTTATTAGTATAATCCATCAGACTATTCCTATATTTATTATTGTTTCTTAAAGTTAAAATAATTAATAAAATATATTTATTATCATGAAATGCTATATAACTTTGACAAGTATAGGGATTATTGCTACCACGGAAGATAATAAGATTATCACATATGAATTATTTAATGATGAAACAATTGTATCAAGTATAGAAGCAATGAATGATAACCTACTACTGGACTCTGAGATAACTCTAATAAACAGACTACCAGATGATTATGATGAAATTATTATTGAAACACGAAAGAATAGTGATGCCTATCAAGAATTAGATTCCCATGATAAGATAAGTGTTATGCCAGTAACTGATGAGGGATGCTATATAAGAGATAACTTTGAAGAGATAGCCCTCCAACTAGGAGTAGACAAAGAGGAACTTCGATCAATACAAAGTAATGCATATAATAGTGTTTGTTATAATCAGATAAGAGAATCAGTGAAAACTAATGACTTAATGATAACACAGACCATTAATAGTCTTAATGAATTAGAGGAGACTACAGGTAAGCTAATAGAACAGCTAAGAGAGTGGACTACACCATACTTACCAGAACTCAACAAGTTACATAATAATCAGTTATATACTAAGATTATTGCTAGAGAAACTAGTCGTGAGAATATAATAGATTGTGACCTACTTAAGGATACTAACATAGTTCTTGATAAGGATTATGATGTTAATCTTACTAGTGAAGATTTGGCAATAATTAAGACATATGCTATGAGTCTTGAATCACTCTATGATAGTAAGAACAAATTAGAGGAATATATTAGTGAAAAAATGGAGATAATTGCACCAAACCTTGCTCTTGTAGCAGGAGATAACCTGGGAGCAAAACTTATAGCACACACAAGGGGATTAGATAATCTTGCAAAACTACCATCAAGTACTGTGCAGATTATTGGTGCAGAGAAGGCTACATTTAGACACTTGAAGACTGGTGAGAATCCACCTAAACATGGACTTATATTCCAGCATCCTGCTATTCGTGGATCAAACTGGTGGGTTCGTGGAAAGCTTGCAAGAGCAGTAGCATCAAAGATCACTATTGCTGCACGTAAGGATGCATTTGGTGGAGAGTATGATCCACAACTAAAGGTTCAACTAGATGAAAAGGTTGATAAGATAAAGAAGGATCATCCATTCCCAGAGAAACGTTCAAATAAGAAGTCTGAGGATAAGAAGAAGAAGGTTAAGAAGCACCAGAAAAAGAAGCAAAAGAGGAGTATGAAGAAGATGAATAAGGGTAAACGTAACAAGATGAAGATTAACCCTAAGGATATTGATTACTAGGAGGTTTTTATATGCAGATTAGACAGATGGATGAGAATGTATATCAGATAGATAATCAAATAGCAACAGTTAATCTTGTTAGAGGAAAACAAGTTTATCATGAAAAGCTCCTAGAACATGATGGCATAGAGTATAGGTTATGGAGTCCTCATAGATCAAAACTAGCTGCATCAATTATGAATGGTCTTTCCATATTTCCATTTAAAAGGGACTCAACTGTATTATATCTTGGAGCATCTGCTGGAACTACGCCTTCACATATATCAGATATATGTGTTGATGGTAAAATATACTCAGTTGAGTTCTCACCAATAATGATGAGAGAATTACTAGAAGTATCACATGCACGTGAAAACATACTACCAATACTATCTGATGCAACAAGACCCCATGAATATCAACACCTTGTTGAATCAGTAGATATTATATATAGTGATGTTGCTCAACCTAAACAGACAAAGTTATTCATAGATAACTTTAAGTTATATGCAAAAGAAAATACTATAGGCATAATAATAATCAAAGCTAGAAGTATTGATGTAACAATGAACCCAAATACCATTTTCAAACAAGCAAAGCATGAATTAAATGAAAATGGATTAAAAGTTATAGAAGAAGTATTGCTTGATCCATATGAAAAGGATCATATATTGTATGTTTGTGAGAAATCATTTTAATACAATACCCACCACATAACCTCCCATACTAATGAAAACTATTTTTATAAATAAAATATAGGAATAGAGTGAATCGAAGAATATATTTTTTAGTAAATTATTTTAAAAAAGAAAATAAATAAGGAGTTTATAGATTACTTTTAGAGTAATGAAGCTATTCTATTAATTATGGTCTTAGCAATATTACTTTTAGAGTCATGTGGAATCTTATCAGAAGTATCACTAGTTACTAAGATTACCTCATTATTATCACTGCCTACTCCACCATCTTCTTGTAGTAAATCATTTGCAACCATTAGGTCTGCATTAGCATCCTTCATAGTACTTCTTGCAGAGCTAACTAGCTGATCATCACTTAATCCTGCTTCAGCCTTGAATCCTACAACCATTATATCAGAATTAAGCTCTTTTATTAATGGTAGTACTTTAGGTATACTCTCTAGTTTTATATATGCATCACTATCAGAGGAAATCTTAGTAGTATCATCAGATACAACCTTAAAGTCTGAAATTGCGGCTACTGAGATATAAATATCAAAGTCAGATATAATATCTTTAATAGTGTCTATAATATCATTTGTTGATTCAACATTTATTCTCCTAATTGTCTTAGGAACATGTGTATGTATCGATCCACATATGAGTGTAACATCAGCACCTTGACGATATGCTTCTTTTGCTACTTCTACACCCATCTTACCCGTACTTCTATTAGTTATTCCACGCATAGAATCTATTTTCTCAAAGGTTGCACCAGTAGTTATTAATACCCTTTTATTCTTAAGTTTCTTAGAGGATACTATGCGTTCAACTTCTAGGACAATATCCTCCTTTGATGGAAACTTTGCCTTATTCTCTGCATCAATTGGTTCCATAAAATAGGCTTGTGAATAATTCCTCTTAATCTTATTTATATTATCCTCTATTGCATAATACATGGATATATGCATTGATGGAACAAATAGTATTGGAGTATTATATCCACTAGCTGTTAATAATAAAGTTGTTACAGATGTATCTGCTATACGGTTAGCAAACTTACTAATAGTATTAGCTGTAGATGGTGCAACAAGTATTAAGTCAGCCTTAGCATTCACAACATGTTCAACCTTAGCAGTTATATGTGTTGTTACAGGATGCTTTGATGCAAACTCCATAGATAATGGTGTTACTAATTCACATGCATCATCAGTCATGAAGACTTCTACATCAAAATCATGCCTTTGTAATTCATGTATTAACTTTAAATCCTCTGTTGCAGCTATACTACCAGTAATACATAGTATTATCTTCATATTATCCTCCTGTTACAAAGTTCATAATTGAATCTATAATTGACTGAGAAGTACTTGATGACTCGAATGTTCCAGCAATCAAGTCATAACTTGATCTTTGCTGTTCATATGACTCTATTGGTGTGGTAAATAATATAACATATATGTTTCCATCATCAGCCTTAATCCATGTGGCAACATGTTCTACTTGTGTACCCTCATTATTATTCTGCAGGTATCTATGCATAACTACAGACTGATTATTTATACTACTATTAATCATCTGTATATCAGAGTAGCCCTCTGATTGCTGTAGGAAGCCTAAGTTATAAGAACTAGCATTCTGTATATCACTACCAAATGATTCGGGTACTTTCTGTATTACAACAGATACTGATGGATCATCAGTTAATGCTACAGCAGCAACAGTGGACTCCGCAGTTGTATTAGCCTGCATCCAGGTGCTAGGATAATTGAATGATACTCCATTTGCACTGTATGTTACTCCAGAGGTACTAGTAATTCCACTTGTATACAGTACTACCCCAATTGCTGCTACTATTAGGACAATTGATATGAACCACTTAATTTTACTCATATTATATACTCCTATTTATTAGTTTATTATACTAGTCCCCAGAGTTTGACCCACTAGAACTAGATCCTGATCCAGAACTTGATCCAGATGATCCAGAACTAGATGATCCACTAGAACTTGATCCACTAGAACTTGATCCACTAGAACTTGATGAACTACTACTACTCTTCTTAGATGTAGAACTACTTGAACTCTTCGTAGTTGTGGACGATGAATCTGATGACGAAGAGGTCGTCTTTGATATAGTTGTATTATTCTGTGTATCTGTATTGTTTTGACTTGTAGCATTTGTTCCAAATGCTGAGTCTGTTAATGTCACACTTGTTGACTCTGCAGTTGTAGTATTATCCTCTACCTGTGTATCATTACTGTTTAGTAGAGATACACCTGAAAGTATTCCTATACCAAATGCTACTATTATGAGTATTACTAGTATTGATCTTCTAGTCCTCTTTGAGACTAGACTAATCTCTTCTAATGGTTCCTCATAGTCATTATTAGAGTATTGGTCTACAAAGTCATCATATAATTCTTCTTTCTTCTGTCTGTCTTCCTTTACATTTAAGGATTTAAATCCCTTCTCTTGTTGGAGTCTTGATACTTCTTCTGTATTTCCAAGCTTTCGCTCAAGTCGTATCCTTAGGGTATCATACTCCTCCAAAGTAATATTACCATTATTCTTCTGTTCTTCTAGCTCTTCTAACTTCTTCTCATAGCTATGTCGAGAGTCTCTAACTATTTTTATTCCCCCTCAACAGTCATTTCATAAGACCCCAGTAATTTATACATTGCAACCTTTTTCTGGATAGTTTCCAGTGTATCCTGTATTATCAAATCATTCCTGTGTCCTTCCATGTCAATAAAAAACAAGTATCTACCCATACCTTGCTTTGATGGTCTTGACTCAATCCTTGTGAGGTTTATATTATTCTTTGCAAACTCATAGAGTATTTCATATAATCCTCCAGGTTTATCACCATAAAGAGATATTATTATAGATGTCTTATCATGTCCTGTTATTTCTTCTTGATCATTATTAGAAACTATAACAAAACGTGTGACATTATTATCGTAGTCCTGTATACTCTCATCTAATATTTCTAGATTATACTTCTTTGAGAGAATACTATTACCAATAACTGCAGCTGTAGAAATCTCTGTCACATACCTGGCTGCATTAGCTGTTGACTCCATTGTATGTATGGGCTTATTAATACTATTAATATAGTGTCTACACTGGGCTATTGCCTGTGGATGTGAACATATCACATTAAGATCATCAATAGTAACACCCTTCTGTACAAGTAAGTCATGCTGTATTGGTAGCTCTAACTCCTTCAAAATCTTTAAGTCAAAGTGTGATAGAGCATCCAATGTTATTCCAACAGACCCCTCGGTAGAATTCTCTATTGGTACAACTGCCTCATCAATAACATTACTTGATAGATCCTCAAAGATATTTAGTATATTAGGGTAGGGAATAATTTCTGTATCCTCATTTTCTAGTATGAGTGTAGCTTTCTGTGAAAATGTTCCCTCAGGACCTAAGTATCCAACTTGTTTATTACTCATCATTACATTAATATATCTAATAAGTAATTTATTAAGTCTTTTATTAGGACAATATTGTGTCCCCTATTAGTGTATTAATATTTATCTAAAATAGATGTATCAAAAATAGTGATCTTTAAATAGCTAGATGAAAATTATTATAAGTTGTAATAGCTATAATTAATTAATAAATTAATTAAAATTAAAATAAGTATGTTAAAATAAGTATTATAAAAAAGGTGGATAAGAGGTAAACTAGTAGTTTCCTCTCTTCCTATTATGATCATATACAAACTTAAGTATATCTGTCTTTGAAACAATACCCTGTATCTTGTTATTTTCACTAATAGGTATTCCACTGAATTCCTTCTCAACCATAATATTAGCTACATCAGCAATTGATGTATCCTTAGTGGTTGTCTCAATAGTTTGTGACATGACCTCTTGTACAAAGAGATTTCTAATCTGATTTTCCTGGTATTTTTCTGGTACTCTCTTCTTGAAATCAATAAGTGTTTTAGCCATATCCTTAGCTGTGATTATACCCATAATTAATCCAGAATCAACAACAACAAGTCTATCAATCTCTTTATCAATCATAAGTCTTCTAGCATGAACAAGTCTGTCATCAGGATTTACTGTGACTACTCTTGGAGTCATAATATCTTTAATAGGAGTTGTGGTGTATGGTTCGGACTCAACATTCTTTAGGAAGTCTGTCTTTGTTACCATACCAATGATTGTACCATCCTTTATAATAGGAATACCGCCAATATGCTTTTCAATCATTGTTTTAAGTACACTTATGGTGGAGTCACCTGGTTTTGCTGTTATAACATCCCTAGTCATAATAGTTGATACCCTCATATGAGATAAAGGTACATCTTCATACTTAGATGATGCTATCTTTGTTGCAATGTCCTTTTCTGTGATTATTCCTACTAATTCATCATCTTTTGATGATATTGCTGGTAATCTTGATATTTTATGTTTCTCCATAAGTTTTAAGGCATCTGAAATTGTTTGATCTTTACGTATAGTTATGATGCCTTCAGACATGACGTCTTCTATATTCATTTAAATCAACTCCGAGTGTTATCTATACTAATTATATTAGTATACTTTACTAATAAATTTATTCTAATCTATTCTAACTAGATTATCTAATTATTCTACTATAGCTCTTAGTAAGTCACGTATAGTAATCATACCAATAAGTTTACCTGTATCCTCATCAACTACTGGTAATCCCCTAATATTCTGCTCAAACATTAAATCAGAGATATCACTTAACTTATCATACTTAGATGCTGATATTACATCAGTAATCATTAACTGATCAATTGTCGTATCAACAACATCTTCACCCTCATTAGAGAAGAGTTTTGTGAATAATTTGTGTTTACCAATGTATTCTAGTACATCTGATGCTGTAACGTATCCTTGAACCTTTTCTTCATTAGATTGACTTTCTACATCTTCACCAACAATTGGTATTCTTCTTAGGGAGTTTCTAACCATTATCTTAGTTATACCCTCTATTCTTGTACCAGGTGTTGTTGAGATAATGTCTGTTGCCATAACATCCTGTACCTCTAGGTTAACTATTAGTTTATCAAGCTTGTTTACAACATCACCCTCTGTTACCATTCCAACAATTTCATCTTCACTGTTAACTATTGGGAATCCACCTACATCATCTTCTAACATTAATGTAGCCGCATCAATAATAGTATCAGTGTTCTTCATGGTCTTAACAGGTGTTGTCATAATCTCCTTTATTGGTGCATTAATTGCTGATAAGAAGTTTCCCTTATGGGTCTGTGTAATAAGGTTATACTTCTTTCCTCCACCAAAGAAGTCAAGAATATCCATAGATGTAACGATTCCTAATAATTTACCAGATCCAGGATCAGTTACTGGGATTCTCCTAATATTCTTCTCACTCATAATATTTGCTATTTCAATTATTGATGAACTTTGAGATACAGTTATAACATCCTTAAATGCTATATCCATTATGTCTCCATCATTATTTGATGGATTTGTTTGTAGATCTAGTTTTCCGTATGAGTTTACCTTATTGATTATACGATTTCGCATTGTTTCATCCTCTAAAATTATTCATTTTATATGTTATTTATTTTTCAATATATCTTTATTCTTGTGAGTCCTCATCTTCAATACAATCAGAACATAAATATTGATTGTTCTTCATACTTAATTGGCTATAAACACCACACCTCTCACATACACCCTCTTCTAGGCTATCTGGGTAATCAATAGTATGTGTTGTATCATCAACATAGGGTTCATCAATGTTACTCTTCTCAACAAATAATGCTATCAATTCTGGTGATACACGAACAATATCTGTTAGGGTTAATAGTCCCTTTAATTGCCCATCATCAATTACAAGTGCTACCTTTGAATTGTTCTTTATCATTATTGATGATGCTTCCACTAGGGTTGTGTTAGAAGTTATTTCAATGAACTTATCCATTACCATTCCAGCACTAATATGATCTGGTGAAATATTCTTTGAAACTACCTTTGAGATAATATTATTGGTGGTAATAATTCCTTCAACTTCCTTGTCTTCTATAACCACGGAACTAATATCATTATCAGTCATTATAGTTGCTATTTCAGTTATTGTTGTATCACTTCTGGCTGTGACAACATTTCTTGTCATAGCCTCCTTAATACCAATATCATTGTTAGTTTTTAATTCCATGTTAATCACTCCCGGGTTATTAAAAATATAATAACATAATTAATAGTTTTAGTTTTCCTATTATTTAATTATATTAATAATTAATCATATGACAAGTTATTCTATGATTAATATGAATTGAAGATTATCCACTATAATTTAATAGAAGATAGTAATTATGGAAAAAGGGTACAAGTCACTGAATAAATAGTTAGATTAATAATTGAAGGAAATATTTCCATAAGAGATATGAATTAAAAAAAGATTGAGATAAAGTTGTGTTTGGGAGGTTAGTCTTATATTCTATTTGAAGTTAATATTAAATCCTATTCAACATTCAGCATCTTATGAATCTGTGGAATAACTGCTACACTAAACTTAGATCCAAGTAGCTCTGAGATCCTAAATAAGTTATCCATATTAGTCCACTCATCAATAGGACTAACTGGCTGAATAATTATATTAACATCACCAGTTGTTATAGAGTCAACATCATCCCGTATTGATTCAATGATAGATAAGTCTGTATCCATTGATACTACAAGTTTAATATAGTAGTCCATATTATGGCTCTCTAACACCTTAATAGTTTCTATCTCACTTTGATATACATTCTGCCATTCCTCAGGACTACCAAAGTGTTCTGGTAGTTTAATATCCATTGATACAATACTAATTACATCTACAAGTTTCTCCATATTCTCAGGTATTGTAGCATTAGTCTCAAGCATTGCCTTGTATGAGTATTGCTCTAGAAATTTCTTAATATAGTCAGCATGTAGTAGTGGTTCACCACCTGTGATTTCTAGTGAATCAAAATCAGGTGTGATTAGTTCTTCTATTAGATTATTTAGTTGTTTATAAGAGTATTCACGTCCTGTATCCATTGTTTTACTATTTGTTGTGTCACAGTACTTACAATCAATGTTACAACCAGCAAAACGTATGAAGATCTGTCTTTTACCTATGAGTATGCCTTCACCCTGAATACTACTAAATACTTCAATAATATTATTTGTCGTTAATATCTCCTCCTAGGAATTTACGGTAGGATGCACCCTGACCTATACCCTCATTTACTTGAACCTCAATATATTCAAGTGTAGATGTATCCTCTAGTTGCTCTATAATCTTATCTGTTATGTATACAGATAGTGACTCAGCTGTTGTGGATACTATTGGTAGTAATACTACATCAGACTTTGGTAGCTTATATTCAAGCTCACCTAATACTTTAAACTCAATAGTATTATCATCTTCATATGTCACCTCTAGATCGGGACTATCTAGTGGTATTAGTACCCTGTGATCAAGGCTTTTACATACACTTCTAGCTATATTCTTTAGTATCTTAAAGTCTATTACAAAGCCAAACTGTCCAGACCTGGCACCCTCAACTTCCACATCTAATATGTAACTGTGTCCATGTATCTTTCCACATGATTCATGACCTATAACCATATGTGCTGCTGAAAATCTTAAATTTGTATGAATTCCATCTAGATTTACTCTCATAATAATTACTCCTAGAATACTCTTGTTTTTGTTATATCCTTATCTATTGTTTCTATTGTCTCTATATATGTTTGTGCTACACTATCGGCTAATTCGTGTACATCACTAATACTCATACCTTGATCTTCTAGTGCTGATGTATTAACGTCCTCTGGTGTACCCTTGGTTGTGATGTTTAGTGCAAAATGCATCTTCATTGAACTTATTGATGCTGTAGCTATGGATACAGATAGTTTCTTATCATCAATGAAGATGTCATCTCCATCCTGCGTAGTCTTTATACCATAATCTAATAGTTTATCTCTTGTTATCATTACTAGTAATCTCTGTCTGTGGTATGCTAGTTTAAGGTTTGCTGGTTGTGTATCAAAGTGTTCAACAATAAAGTTTATCATAAGATTACCAGTAATATCTAGTCCTACATCCTCATAGTCTATCAGGTTATCTGATTCAATATTCATTGGCCCTACCCATGAAACAATTGTTGAGTCCTTAACACCAAATGTTTGGAATGCCCATGAAGGGTTTATCTGGCTTCCATCATATCCATTATTATCTATCCATTTCAAGTACTGCATTATATCACTTATTATATTTATGAATTTTAAAGATCATATATTTTATATTGCTTTTATGTGGTATTCTA
>JAJQHG010000160.1 GCA_021199865.1 Methanosphaera sp.
AAAACCTATAAACTGTTATTTCTATTATATTCACTCGTATTCTTAAACCAATAGGTAGAGCAAGTATACTCCAACTATGAATAATTAGTTTTAAAAATAATATTATTTTAGCTATCAATAGAACCTATAATCTATTAAGCTTATAATATAACTGTATAATATTATATTTTTACTATAATATAAAGCTTATTATTTAATTGATTCAAGTAATTCAAATAATTTCTTAGACTGGATTGATCCAATCTTTATAATTTTAAGTAGCTCCTCAGGACTAACACTACTAAAACCACATTTCTGCATAGCACAGAGACTACCATCTTCTCTAAAACCTATGGATACACTATAGTTCATCAGTGTCTCCTCAACATAGATAGGATCAACTAATAGGTAGTCATTCACATTATAAACACTACATATGATAGTTTTATTCTTAATAGGTAAATTTATCATTTTATCATAATCAAGAGTTATCTCACCATTAACACTAATAGCTGTCGGAATTTTTGTAGTCATTAGTGCACAGACGGCTGCTAGACACACAGCATCTAATAGATCACCATCATGATCAATAATGTGTAGATCTAAATGAATCTTCCAAACCTTACTTGACTCAACTATACATAATTCATTTAAGTCAATTAATGGTGCTTCACGTATAGCTCTATCAACAACACGTGATATTTCAATAGCAAACTTATTTGGTGGACCATACTCAAAGTTACGGTTAGCTATTGCTAGTAATTCTGTATTAGTGATGAGAATTCCCTGATTTGGAGCATTACTAAATGGTGTTGCAACACTAGTTTTTACTCCAGCAACAACAGTTGTACCATTAAGAGATACTAGTGCAGATCCATCAGCCTTAGTAATATAATTAGTTTTTATTGAGATATCTCTATATTCATTAAATGCCCTATTATCTATACGATTACCATGATTTAATAGGTCAAATATTTTATCCTTTGATACCTCTGAGATTACATTAACCATTATGCTCCCCCATACTTTTTGAGTATTGTTTCCTTCTGAAGCTTATTAATATAGTTACAGCCACTATAAGCTAAATCAAGTGCCTCTACAAATTCATTTTGAGTCAAATGTCCATCCATCTGTATAAGTGTTATTTCATTAGTTCTAGGCATCATAGCTACAGGCATATCAGCTTCTCCTTTTTGATCTTCAGCCTCAGATAAGTCAAGAACAATTTCACCATCAACCTTTCCAACAGCACATGCACTAATAAGATCTCTCATAGGAATCTCTGCATCTGCAAGGGCAAGACTTGTGGCAACAATACCAAGACATCTTGTTCCACCATCAGCCTCCAATACTTCAATAGATACATCAATACTTGATCTAGGATATTTCTCAAGGAATATTGCAGGAGTAATAGCTTCACTTATAAGCTTAGATATCTCTGTTGATCGTCTATCTGTTCCAGGTCTTTTACGTTCGGTAACACTAAATGGTGCCATATTATACTTACATCTAAGTACTGCTCCATCAATCTTTGAGTGTTTCTTAGAATGTAGTTTTCTTGGTCCATAAACACCAACAATAATCTTATTATTACCACATTCAACGTATGCAGAACCATCAGCATTATTTAAAACACCTACATTCATTTTAAGCTCTCTTAACATGTTAGGTGTTCTACCATCATCTCTTTTATATCCATCAGTCATTATACGTCTCCTATAGTTTTATTATCATTTTCTGGATATTCTTTGTGAGGTTATGTTTAAATGGTTCCTCTTCGATCTTATTAATAATCTGTTTAATAATCTCAATATTTTCTCTTGGACCATTAACCCATATTAATCCGTTCTTTGCAACAATTATATCAGTATGTGTATACTCTTGTATCATACTAGTAATAAAAGCATTTTCTTCACTAAGAAAGTGAACTGTAGGTTGTTTAATATTAATTATTGTACCCTGATTAAACTTTCCAAGACCATGATTTCTAAGAGTTAACTTAACCCTATTTATCTCATCAACATTTGCAACACGTAGTAATAACATGTCTTTAACATTAATTAGGTTACAAATGTTAGGGTCATTATTATCATAGACTTCAGATGTTGGTAGGAATCCATCAAATGCACTATTAATTCTTATGCTCCATGAGGAGTAGGATGATTCTGTTACTTGACCAATAATTAAGTCACCATATTTTGGTGTATAAGAATTCTTAAATGGTATAACACTAATCTTATGACTTTCAATGTAGACTAATCCAGCAACATTAGAATATATTTTACCATTCTCTTGAAATGTTCCATCACCTAATTCATAGTTATTATCTGCTAGTAAGCTTCCAGGCAACACCCTATTCTTATTATCCACATATAACATAGTTAATCCCTATCTTACTTGATTAACTTTGTCTCTACTTCTCCATGGGTAAGACCACTTAGAGCGGTGTAGAATTCATCCTGTAGTCCTCCAGGTATTTCAACAATACCTATCCAACTACCATCATTTTCCCATTCTTCTTTTAGTAGTTTACCATACTGTGTTATAGTAGAGTATCCTTTACCAGCATATGTTCCAGGAATCTTAACAGCAACTTGTACTTTCTCAATCCTGATAGGAATCTTTGTTAGTATAGCTTTAACTGTAGGTTGTATTTGTTCTTCAACAGTTTTCATAGGATCAATATGTACTTTTGCTTCTGTCATTGCTTTTTCTATACGTTGTGGTGGGTGTGGAAGTTTTGTTTGTGGATTAATTGCTTCGCGTGCAATCTGATTTATGATTTGTTTAGTCTTCTCTTCTTGCATTTTACGTCTTTGATTAGCAGTAATCTGGATTGTTCCTTTATGAATAATCTTATCTGCAACTTCAAGTGTATCTGTTGTTTCAAAAGCTTTATTCATAGAGTCCTCTGATGCCTTATCTGTTTTATGTGCATCCTTAAATATTTCTTCTACTGCTAGAACATCACTAATATCAATGTCTTCTCCACGTTTATAATCAGCAGCTAGTTCTGCATCAACTAGTATTTCAAATCTTTCCCCATAACTTTCTAGTCTTGCAATTACTGCATCATCAACGTTTACCATGATTTTCACCTTTATTATATTAATTAATTTTTTATTTTATTTACTTTAATTTTAATTATTATATTATAATATCTATAATTTCTTACTTATTAATAGTTAAATTATCATCATTAAAAAACTAAAAATTATTAGAAATAGTAAGCA
>JAJQHG010000134.1 GCA_021199865.1 Methanosphaera sp.
GTCAAAAATTAACATATTTACAAGAAGAATATACACAAATAATGAATCAATATTCTGAATGTATGGATGATATAACTAATGAAATTTCAACTAAATGGATGGAAGAATACAACTCATTAACATTCAACATAGAAGAAGACTATTTACATATAAACAATATCCAAGAATATGATTCTGAAGAATTTAATAATGCAATAAATGAACATGAAAATATCCTTGAAATCCTGGGATATCATAATAAAAAAATAGATCAACAACAATTCTTGGATAATACAAATAAATTACCAAGAAAAAATAGTAATGTCATAGAACGAATGCATCACATACCTCCATCATATAATTTTAAAGCAGTAGAAAACACACAATGGAAAGTAAAAGGATTAATGAGTAATATATATAGAAGATTACATCCATTAATTCCATCTTCTACTGTTATAGCATATGGTGGTGGAGGAACTGGTGGATACCATTATGAATATAATAGACAAGCACTAACAAATCGTGAACGAGCAAGACTACAAACATTCCCTGATGATTATTTATTTAATGGTACAACAACAGAAATAAGAGCCCAAATTGGAGAAGCTGTACCCCCATTAACAAGTTATTGGATAGAAAAAGTAGTAACTGAAATATTAGCATTGGTAAATTAATAAGTTTACCAATCATATAAGTTATAAACACCAATTGGTTCAATATTTAGATCATTTATCATTTTTCTAAGTGAAAAACGAGGTCGTCTCCCTTGTTCTTGTTGATCTCTAAATGTTTCACTTTCATTCATTAAATGTTCGTATATATCTTCATTAGGAAGTATAAATACTTCAAATGTTCCATCATAATTACCTTCATTATAAAAGTCCATAAAATATAATTCATCCCATCAGATTTAGGACCAAAAGAGGTTAATTCTTTACTTGAACTTGCTGATTTAATTTGTATTCTCTTTTGGGTTTTAGGATTATAGCAGTCAAATGAACTATGTTCTGTTTTTATATTATTTGTTCTGTAGCATTCAAAGTATATACAGAATATGATTTCACTTATTTCTGGAAAGTTTACTCTTCTACAATTATAATTATTTAATTTTTCTGATATTTCTTTCCATAATTCATAGATCTCTATAATATTTTCTTTGTCTGAATTATTGAATAGATCGACTTCTACTAAATATTTTTTACCTTGAATCATTAATTCTTTTTCACGAGTTTCCATATTACTATTTAAATCTTTTATTTATATTGTTTTTTCTTTTTAAGAGTTTGTTTGGTATTTTTTCATTGTTTATTATAACTTATACTTTAATAACTTCTATCTTATAAATTATTACTAATAACTTATAACTAATAACTATTATATTCCTTAGAAGTCTCTAATTAGTCGTATAGCACTTAATTTAAATAGTTAAGAAAAATAGTAAAGTAGGATTAGAAGGGTTTATCCAAACATTTCATCTGATGTTTCATATTCCTTCTTATTCTCATTTAGAGCATAGTCAATATCACTCTGTGTTATCACATCATTATCACATGTAATTGCATGATGTAGTGCAGTCTTTAGAATCTTTTCTCTTAGATCCCTACCAGATAAGCCCTTGGTTTTTATTACTAATTGGTCAATATCAAATGAACATTCGAGTGGTAATGTGTCCATATACTTCTTTAGTATATCTCTTCGTTCATCATTATTTGGTAGTTCAAAGTTGATTTCCTCTTCAAACCTACTACGTATAGCATTATCAAGTATTTGAGGAGTATTTGTTGCACAGATAGTTATAACACCAGTATTATCAGCAATACCATCCATCTCTGTTAGTAGAGCATTAACAATCTCTGTCACATCACCACGCAGTGACTGATACTTACGCTCAAGAGCAATAGCATCTAACTCATCAATAAATATTACACATGGCTTCTTTTCTCTTGCTTCAGCATATAACTCATGTATCTGTTTTGCTCCATCACCTACATGATCACCTATAAGTGTTGTGGCCTTAATCATCATAATAGGTATCTTTAATTCATTGGCTAATGCCTGTGCTAGCATAGTTTTACCTGTACCAGGTCTTCCATAGAATAATATATTCTTTGGAGCCCATTTATCAAACTTCTCAGGGTCTTCAACATACTTTGTGATAATCTTAGTCTTATTCTTAGCCTTCTCTTGACCAATAATATCATCAATTTTTATATCCCTATTTCTTGTAGGTGTAGGCTCACTATTCTCTGATGGTAGTACTAATATTGATGTATTAGCTCCAATATATGAATTATCAGGTCTGACATCAACTACTTGGAATGCAAAGTCGGGTATTAATTTTTGATCAAATATATATTGGGACTTATGTATCTTGTATCCACTCCACTGATCCCTAGCATATATTTCAAATAATTCCTTATTAGTTACCTCTATTTCAGGAGTTTCAATGTAGTTGCTCTCCATAGGATATCCTATTGGTTTTAATACAACAACCTTAGTAGTTTCTCTATTCTTATTTATTTCCTGACGTAACTGACTATCTGATAAGTAACTGTTTTCCATATTGTTCTTCATATAAAAACTCCTAATTAGTTTAACCTATACATTTAGTATAAGATAGTTATATTCATCCTTTGATGCATTAAACTCAATGTTTGACACACCATTATATAGTACTTCAAAGATCTCCCATAATACATCATCACTATTAGCATTAATAATAATATCCTCACCATCAAGGCTAATAGTAATGTCTGGAAAATCATTCTTTAGATCATTAACAATTTTCTCATATAACTCTTTATCCAATTACATACTTCCTAACGTGTTATGTTCATACTGGCCGTTGCACCTTGTCCTGTTGCAATTACTACCTGCTTTAGGCCACCAGTGATATCTCCTGCAGAGTAGACTCCCTCAATATTAGTTGCCATGTTCTGATCTGTTATAATATATCCATTATCATCACAATTAACACCAAGAGACTTAGCTAAATTGTTTTCTGGCTTGTAGCCTATAGCAATAAATACTCCATTAACACTTAGAGAAATGTCATCATCACTCTTCTTGTTATAGAGTACTACTTCATTTATAGTACCTTCACCTTTAACTTCTTTTAGAATACAATTCCAGTATACAGGTATGTTGCTCTCCTCTAAGTCCTTAGCTAATTGTTCTTCACAGCGAAGGCTATCACGTCTATGTACAAGACTACAGTTTACACCTATACTTTTTAGGTATAATGCCTCTGTAACAGCAGTATTTCCTCCACCTATAACAATAACTTCTCTATCTATAAAGAAGTTACCATCACATATTGCACAGTAGGATACACCTCTACCATTAAATTCCTTAACACCCTTACTATCAAGACTTATAGGGATACTTCCTGTGGCAAGTATAATATTCTTGGACTCTAGTGTTTCATTTTTAATCTCTACACTAAATATATGATCATTATTCTTAGTAATATCAATAACATTAGTGAACTCTTTTATCTGGCAATATTTTGTGGTTTGTTCTTTCATCTTTTTAACAAGTTCGGATCCCTTGATTCCATTAAAACCTGGATAATTTTCGATAAATGGGGCGGTACTAGCCATACCGCCACATTGACCCTTATCAAGTATTAATGTATCCAGTCCACCACGACCAGCATATATACCAGCACTTAGGCCTGCTGGACCTCCACCTATGATAATTACATCATACATGTTATCACCTACTTTGTAAGACGTAGTATTTCATTCTTAATAATATTACTTACAGTTTCTCCATCAGCCTTACCCTTGAACTTAGCCATAGCCTTACCCATAAGTGGACCCATAGCACCCATACTACGCTGAGTAATTAAGTCCTTATTCTCTTCGAGTAACTCTTTAATTGTGGATTCAACCACTTCAAGAGATAATTTCTCAAGATTATTCTTCTTAACAGAATCCATTGGTGCTATATCATTACATGCATCCTTAAGTACAACTTCACTTTCAGCTGCAGATATAATGTCATCATCAATTAATCTGAATATGTCAACTAGGACGTCTTTTGTAAGTTTTTCTACATCTTGACCGTCACGTCTTAGATCACGTATAGTGTATGCTATGTCTGATGCAATTTTTACTGAGTCCATACTTGGTAGTTCTGACTTTATTTCCTCAAATAAATTAGCGTTATTACGTTGTACTAATTGTGTGGCTAAATCCTCACTAAGGCCATACTCCTTAATAATACGCTCTTTCTTAACATTTGGAAGTTCTGGTAGATCTGATGCAATTTTATCTACTCTATCCTTATCAATAATCTCTGTTGGAATATCTGTCTCTACATACATTCTACTAGCTGTAGGCAATGGTCTTAAGTACTCAGTATTTCCATCATCTTGTGCACGTCTAGTTTCTTCTGGAACACCTTCAAGGGACTGTTTTGCACGCTTAATAACTTCATTTAATGCATTATTTGCCTTGGTTCTTTCTCCAGCAACAAGTATGAATGAGTCAAGTTCACCTAATTCTAACTCCTCTTTTAGCTTATCAACTTCCTCCTGTGTTATACCATATGCTGGTAATTCATCAGTATGGAATAAGCCTGTTACACCCATCTTCTTTCCATGTTCTGAGAACTCTGTTCCAAGCCTCTTATTAGGCTGGATTTCACGACCAATTAAACCATCAAATCCAATGAGTTTTATTGCAAGCACACAACTATTATCTTCTGTGAGTATATTCTTAACAATCTTGGACTCAGTATCTACTAGTAGGTTTGTTACATCAATAATTTCCTCATTAACACTAGCACCACGTTCTTGTAATGTTTGTGCTATATCAATCAGTGTTAATTGTCTTTGAACCTCATTTTCTACAATTGTTGGCATTAACTCTAAGTCCTGTACACCCTTAACTTCTATACGTGTACCTTCCCTAATAGATATATTAAGGTCTTGTCTAATAGTACCTAGTCCACGTTTTACATGGGTACTTCTAAGAATTTGTCCTAACTGGTATGCAACATCTCTAACCTGTAATGGGTGGTGCATATCAGGTGAAGTAGTAATCTCTGCTAATGGTATACCAAGACGATCAAGACGGAACACAATCTTTCCATCTTCTTCACCTATACGACGTGCAGCATCTTCCTCAAGTCCAAGAGTCTCTATTGTTACATTACCATAACGTGTCTCTACATATCCATCAGTAGCAAGTATTCCTGTTCTCTGGAATCCACTAGTATTACTTCCATCAATAACTTGTTTTCTCATTGTATGAAATTCATCAACTACAGTCATATTCATGAGTGATGCAAGAATTATTGATATATCAACAGCTTCCTGGTTAAGCTTTGCTGGTGGCTCTTCATCAGCTTCTACTAGACATGTATGATGATCATATGCTTCATATATAAATTGAAGGTTACGCTGGGACTCCTCATATGCTGCTCTATCAATTTCTCCAAGCTCACTCTGTGTTGGTCTAAGTCTTCTATAGATCTTACGTTCAGGTTCTTTATCTGTTAAGCTATTTGGACATCTACAGAATAACTTTGTTTTACTGTCAAGTTGTTGATGTATCTCTAAACCCATCATTAATCCTAATTCTTCATAATCATATTTATCATTAGACAATCACATCAACTCCTAGTTCTTAATAAAATACTTCTGAGATAAGTTTGTACTCATCTCACCCTTAAGGTTAGTTCTCATTATACTATAAACTTCATTCATATCATCACTCTGTCCTGTAGCCCATAGTAACTTAGTGTATGCTGTCTCAGGAATCATGTCAGCTACACCTATAACATTGTTCTGTAGAAGTCTTCTACCACTACTATAAACATTCATATTAGTATGTCCAAAGATACACTGTGATGTTATAACTATTGGTATGCCTTCATCTGTTGCACGGGAAATACTATCTATAACATCATCACTACAATGGCCAAGACCTGTTCCCTCAATAACTAATCCATTATATCCCTTATCAACATATAGATCTATTAGTTCAGAGTTAATACCTGGATACATTTTTACGAGTGCTACCTTCTCACCAAGATCAGTGTTAATACTTAACTCTTTTTCTCCTCTATGGGTATATGAGACTTCATTATCATTCATAACTACTTTTTCATCCACAATCTTTGCAAGTGGATCCATATTAATGCTTGTGAATGTGTCACGACGTGATGTATGCATCTTACGTACACGGTTTCCTCTATGTAAGTCACAGTAGGAGTCATCCTCTGTAGCATGCATACATACACATACTTCTCCAACATCAGACTTTGCAGAGATTATTGATGCAATAAGGTTTGTGAATGCATCTGATGATGGTCTATCACTACTTCTTTGTGCACCAGTTAATATTACAGGTACAGGTGTATCTATCATGAAGCTTAATGCTGATGCAGTATAATGCATTGTATCTGTTCCATGTGCTAGTATTACTCCATCTGCACCATTATTTATCTCATCATACACTTTCTCTGCTATCTTTTTCCAGTAGTCAGGAGTCATGTTTTCACTTAGAATATTGAATATTGCTTTTGCATTAATGTTTGCATAGTCAACTAGTTCTGGTGTTGCTCTAAGTAGGTCATCAGCTGTGAATGCTGGGTGTACTGCACCTGTCTTGTAATCAATTACACTAGCAACTGTACCACCAGTAGAGAGTATTGATAGATTATCCTTATCATCTGATAATTGTTTATCTACGGGATCTAACTCTATCTTAGGTTTTGATCCTTCAGCAATCTTCTCTATCTTAGCATCTTTTATATCAATTCCAATATTATATCCACTATCTAGTTTTAGTATGATAGTGTTCTTGTTAGAGTAGTCTGGTTTTTCTAGTAACATACCAGTATGTTCTATTCCTGGTTTTGTTATTTTTACTGTGTCTCCCACAGTAATATTTGATATTTCCAGAAAGTCTTTTAGGTATCCTTCATAACTCAAAATATTTCCTCCAAGTTTATTCTTAATCATAAGTTTATGTTATTGTAAGTTAGTTTGAGTTTATTTTAATAAAATTAACTAATGATATATATTTCTGTTTTTCTAGGCTTTTATTTTTTTAGTTTTATAATGCCCTTTTTATACTATTTTGTTTTAATTTGTTATTGTCCATTATAACAAATAACTTGTTACTATTAATTTATACTCTCTAACTTATAACTAATAACTTATTACTATTAACTTATACTATCTAATTTATAACTAATAACTTATTACTATTGACTTCCTACTAATATCTTAAAAGTAAAATCTTATAACTTAGATAGTATAACTTATAACTTCTAACTTATAATTAATAAGTTATTATTACTAACTTATAACTAATACTTTATAATAATAACAAAAACAGCTTATTTTGTCTTGATTAGTAAAATAAAGGGTAATACTACTTATTCAACATTATAATGTTAAGATTAAAATTAGTATATTATTAAAAAAAGAGAAGGGATGGTTATAATTATTCGATCTTCTTATTTGGAACAATAAGTATTGGTACTTTAGAGTGGCGTACAGCCTTCTCTGTTACACTACCTAATAAGAATCTATCTAACATGTGTTTACCACTACTTGCAATAACAACTATATCCATCTTTTCTTCTTCAGATACCTTTAGGATTATGTCTGCTGCATTACCTTCAACTGTTTTTGGTGTTAATGTAATGTTACTAACATTAATTCCATTCTCATCAGCATATTCTTGAATAATGTTTGATACATGCTGTGTAATCTTTTTACTTTCTTCTTCTAATATCATCTCAGATTGAGTTATGATATCCTCTTCAGGAAGTCCCGTTAAATAAACACTATCAACTACGTTTAGAATGGTGATTTCTGATCCATCCTTATCTGCAACAGTCACTGCATGTTGGATAGCTTTTTCTGAATTTTTTGATCCGTCTGTAGGTAATAATATTTTTTTATACACTTAATTCACCTTCTAGTTATCATATTATTAATAAGTAATAATATGTCTTTATATATAATTATTTAGTTTAATGATATTAATATGTGTTTTCTATTATTTACTATAAATATCTATAAAATAGGGAAGTTCAACTATACTTTGTGTAAAATATTGCACTGTTTTTTAAAAAAAGAAACTAGTTGGAGGTTAATTATCATCTTCAAGTAATAATTTTTTTGCTGTTTGGATAGTCTGTTTATCATTATTAGCAGCAGCCCTCTTAAGATTATTATTAATAGTAAAGTATAACTTATCTGTAAGGCTACGTGTTAGATAATCAATCTTTTTGGCATCTTTTCCATCTAAATCCAACATGTTAAGAGTCTTCTCTAATTCCTGTTTTCTAATCTTTTCTGCCTCAATATTCATTGATGAAAGAATAGGTGTTACTTCCATTTGACGAATAGCATCCTTTAGTAGATCAGTTTCTTCATCAATAATAACTTCAGCCTTAGTAGCCTCTTTCATACGTTGTTCTTTATTTTTATCTGTAATATATCTTAAATCATCAAGATTATATAGTTGTACAGATAAGTCATGTATATCATCATCAATATCCCTAGGGTTTGCTAAGTCAAGCATAATCATATTAGCTAGGTGATCTGGATTAAGAACTTCTATTCTCTTCTTATTAATAATAGTGTGTGGAGCACCAGTAGCACTGATAAGTATATCAATCTTTTCTAGTGATGCATCTAGTTGATCAAATCTGATAGCTAATCCATTAAGTTCATTAGCTAGTTGTTGTGCCTTATCAAATGTTCTATTTGCCACAACTATAGCATTTGTTCCCTTATCAAGCAATGCTTTAGATACAACAGTACCCATTTCACCAGCACCAACAATAAGGACATTTTTGCCCTCAAGTGAACCATACTTTTCTTCAATAAGTTCTACTGCACCACTACCTACAGATACTCCTCCCTCATTTATACGAGTTCTTTTACGTATAGATTGACCAACATGTATAGCTTTAGTAAATATTTTCTCTAGCTTTGGACCAATAGTACCCTCTTTTATTGCTTTCTTACGTGCATTCTTTATTTGTCCAAGTATTTGGTCTTCACCTACAATCATGGACTCTAATCCTGATGATAAACGTAGAAGATGATTAATTGCATTATCATCTTTCTGTACAATAAAGGCACTTGTTGGTATATCAACATCACCTTCATTATCATCAACAATTAAGTATATTTCATAACGATTACAGGTCTTAAGAGTTACTTCCTCAATTATATCAATTTTTTCATGAATCTCATCTATTAGACTATCAAACATAGTATATGATGACTCCATTGTCTCAATATCAGCTATCTTGAAGTCTATACGTATATTAACTAACATCAATTATCACTCAACTTATATATGGAAATTAACTAAATCCTACTTTTTGGAGGTTATTATAATTATAACATAGGGGATCATAAGAATCCTAAATTATCTTATTTAAATTAAGTAATTATTTTCTAATCTTAATTAGTAATAATTTTAATATTAATCTTCCTTATTAATCATATTTATTCCTGTTTATATTACTTAAAATATATTTATAAAAAAAGTTGAATAAAATTTCACTTAACTTGTTCTATGTATTTATCAACATAGTTCTTTGCAGACTCTAAGTCATGATTACTAATATACTCCTTAACAGTAGGGTCCTCATTTAACTTCTCCATGTATGCTTTCCTGTCTACTTGACTATCAACACATGTCTTTAGATGATTTCTAATATACTCTTGTAGCTCAATATTTAATATATCCTCCTCAGTAATTATTGATTGAATCTTCTTTCTTAACTCTTTTGCCATAAGAGGACTTTTAGAGCCCGTATATAATGATATGGTAACAGAACCTATATCAAATGTGGATGGTACAATAACATTACTAAGACTAATATCACTAGCACAGTTTACAAGCTTATTGCTAGCTTTGAGGGATATCTTCTCATTTAACTCTAAGTCATTTGTTGCAACAACTACTAAGTCACACCAGTCAAGTAAATAATCTAGTTCATCCTCACTATGAAAATGTGCACCTTTAGATAGTAATTCTTCTTTCATGTTCTCATCAATATGCTTGGTTATTATAGTCACATTAGCATCAGCATCAAGAAATCTGTTTGAACGTCTTATGCCTACAGAACCTGTACCTACAATTAGTACATTCTTATTACTCATCTCAAGAAATAGTGATGTAAGTCCCATTATTAATTCCTCCAAAAATAGTTAAAAAAAAGTGTATAGAAGGGTAGTTATAAGTTTTTAAGTCTTAGTGTTTTTATAGCAGTTTTAAGATCATTACCTGAATTTTTTAGTGCAACTTTTGCTTCATCAAGACTAATATTGAATGTGTCAGCAAGTGATTGAATATCCTCATCAGAATATGTCATATCATTAACACTTGAGTGCTTAACTATCTCTTCGGCTAACTGTTTCTTGAGTGTCATATATTCATCATGTGACATGCCAATAGACATTAAAACAGAGTCTCTCATTGGACATGGTTTAGATGCCTTACAACACCATACAAGTGAACCAAAGCATGTTCCCGCTCCCTTTCCAAGATCTGTTTTCTTACCAAATTCCTCTTTTATAGTCACAAAGTCCTCTGCACTTATTCCTACTTCTGCTAATTTGTTATGTACAGGGCATGGTTTTATTGGTGGACAACAAAATGCTAATCCCCTAATATCTCCACCTTTACATACATGAGCTGGTGCGTCATCCCATCCCATCTAAATCACTCCTTATAATGTTAATCATTAATTTTTTTTTATTAAAATAATTTTTCTAAATTATATTTATCATGATTGTTTATTAGATTTATGTATTATTTTATTAATAATATTTACATTATATTTATCCATTAAATATGTGACTAACACTACCTTCTAATGTAGCACGTGCAACTGATACACTATCAGCACCACTTTCTAGCATCTTTTCATAGTCTTCATGGCTTGTAACAGAGTTATTACCAATCAAGTGTTTTGATGTAATTTTACTAATCTTATTAATTATGTCATAGTCAGCACTCATTATACCTGGTTTCATAGCATCAACATGAATATATTTTACATCATAGGATTCTATTAATTCTACAATACTTATTGTGTTAACACAATCCACGTTTGCCCTAATTTTCACACTAATATCATAAGGATGTGTAGTTACTTCCTCTAATATATCACTTAGTAATGACTCATTTCTTAGTAGGGTTTCTCCTGCACCACAATTTACTGTGGCTTCCTGTCGACAATGTGCATTAACTTCTAATACATCCATATCATTATTATTTTTTAGGATACTAAATGATTCAACATCAGTACCTCTAAGATTCACTCCTATTATACCATTCCAGGAGGGATTATATTCTCTTATAATTTCTATCTGTTCTGTTATATCATCAGATAAATGGTGGGGACATGTTAAGAATTCTTGTCTATCATTCTTACTATTTTCTAGTCCTGCCTTAAATGTTTCTAGATTAGAGTTATATCCTCCAAGTAGTATCATGTCAACATTTTCTTTTGTAAACTTTTTTGTGAATTCACCATCACATATCCCTGCCATAGGGGCAATTACATTCATTATAAACACCTTATACTTATTCTCTATTAATAGTCTATATAATTCTAATATGTTAATTAGTTTAGTTACACTATGATCAAAAATAACTTAAAAATAGTTCAAATAAAATTAAATTGGGGGGGGTATGTTGTTTGGTTTATTGAACAATTAATACAGAGTCATCAGTAATATCAGCACGAATCTTCTCTAGGCCAATATCTGCTAAGTCAGCTGCACGTCCAGCAGTCTTTGCTACACCAATACCTGCCTTTAGGTGTACATCTGTCTTTTTATCAACAATTTTTAGTGTATCTCTTAGTTGATCCTTATTAATGCCATTGACTGGTGCCATATAATTATCTCCACCTATAAAGAAGCACATTGCACCAATATCGGATAATTCATCCATTAATGATAATAATACATGGTAAACTATTTTTGAGGTATCATATGCAGTCTCTATATCTGTGAGTGTTGTTGTAATATCATCAATATCAATATGTGCAATCATAACCTCATCATCATCTGGAGCTAATGAGTCAATATTTAATACTTCACAACGTTCCTCTGATTGTGCACCGCCACCTTTCTGTATCATTTCGGTAGCAATCTTTTGTGCTTCTATTGCAGTTTCACCACATCCTACACCCATACTGATAGTGATAGGGTAACGGTTTCTTATTGATTGTTGTATTAATAGATGTTCATCATAATTTATACCATTACTAATTGCTATTAAATTATCAAATCTATTAAAGAAAACTATTCCACCACGTGCACCAAACTCCCGTTCCAAGTCACCATATAGTCTTGATTGTAGTGTTTGTAGGTCGGGTTCTGCTCTAGGTCCAGGTGTAACAGTCCATGGTCCATAATTATCAATTTGTATTAATGTAACTTGTATCATTCAATCACTTATATCCTATTTAACTTAAAAAAAAAATTCTCTAATAAATACTAAAATAATAAAAGATTCTCTAAATGTTTAGTATTACTTTTGCTAGATGAATCTTTTCATCAATTGTGTTTAAAATAATATTCTCTGTTGATACCTTTGGTATTATCTTATTTATTTTACTAATATGTTTCTTATCGCTATTATTTATTATATAATGATCAAGAAAATCATCATATACCCTACATACACCAACAGGATCTGCCTCATAGCCCTTAGCTAACATGAACTTTGATGCTGGACCACTAAATGTTGAATCACCAATAAAGGGTGATACACTTGTAACATATGTCTTCTTTAAGGCCTTTTTTACTCCAGGCATCATAATTATAGGGTTTATTGATGTAATAGGATTAGATGGGCCAATTATTACATGATCACTATCTTCGATAGCTTCAATTACACCATTAGCTGGTGTGACTTCATTATATATAACATCATTTACTTCTGGTTGTGCTTGTTTTGTTATTAGGAATTCATGGAAACTCATCAATCCCTCTGTTGTATCAATTTCTACATTGGATTGTTGGTTGCTCATAGGTAATACTTCTGATTTTATACCGAGAGCATTCTTTTGTATTTTTATTGCTTCTTGGAGTGATAATTCTTCTAGAAGTAATGTCTTCTGTATTTTTAATGCACGATCCTTATCACCTATACGTAATGTCTCATTATATCCTAATTCTCTGAGTGTATCATATGTATTGAATGTATCATTTTTTTGACCATACCATACTTCCTCATTAATAAGATCACTTAATGTGTAGAGTACTGTGTCAACATCAGCACTAACATAAACTCCAGAAAAATAATTATTCTCAAGAGTATTCACAATAATTGTTAAATCTTCTGGCCTAACAATCTTTTTAATTCCCTGTAATAATTTAGGTGTACCAGTCCCACCAGATAAAACTGTAATCATATAAATCTACCTGAATGCATCATGATCCTTCTCTCGGATGACCTCACTAATTGATGATTCATCTACACCACACTTACTATAACTAGAATCATAGCCTCTAATTAAAACTAAGCATATACCATTATCAGATTGTCCCATAAGAAGAGATGCACATCCTGCTAACTCATCAGCAGTACCTTCAATAGTACTGACAAGTTCTCTACCATACAAATCTACCTGGCTTCTAAAATCAGTACATGGATGTAATCCACTAATACCTACAGCTACTCCAATAGCACCAACACGCCATGCACGACCCTGTGTATCTGAGATAATAACTCCAACATCACAGTCAAATGCATCATCAAGACATTGCTTAATCTTACGTGCACTACTATCTGGATCAACTGGTAGTGGTGTTACATAACCCTCTTCACAGTTACTATTATCAATACCAGAGTTTGCACATATAAATCCATGAGGGGTCTCCGTGATAATTAATCCCTCTTGTATTCTAATAATATCAACAGTATTATCCAGTATTATTTGGCATTGTTGTGGATCCTTTAGGCTAACACGTGACATCTCATATGCCTCTTCTGTTGGCTTGACATCATCTATTTTCACATAGTTTCCCTCAGCCTTGGAAACAACAGTTTCAGCTAATACCAGAATATCTCCATCTACTAATTCAATATTATTGGATTTAATGCTGTCTTTTATTATTTGGGGTAGATCATCATTTTCCTTAATTATAGGAAAATCTTCAATCGCAATAATTTCTATACTCATCTTAATCCCATAAATTTTTCTTAATTATTACATTTATACTTCAGTAATATTAAACATTATAAATCATTACAAATTATTTCTTAAACTAAACTAGATAAATAAAAATTTATGATTGAATATTAATTGTATGAAATAAAATAAATTAGTTAAAAAAATAAGTAGTTAAAGGTGGTGATATCAAGATAATTCTCTATGGATTCTTTGTTGCAATAGTCCATTTATCCTTACCATATACTGCACATGATGTAACAGGGTGTGTAAATTCACTAAATATTCCCTGATCATATATGTAATCACATGCTTCCTGTGCACTAGATACATTATAATCTACTTTAGAAGGTGTAGTATGCTCATATACTGATACGTAATATGCCTCATTAGGCTCTACCTTTTTAACTTCTATTCCTGAATCAGTTACTATACCAATAAAGCCTTCACTGTCCATGTTTATTACTCCAGCAATACGTGGAGTATTATATACATCCTTCTCATAATCCATTGCTAGTAGTGATAGAGCTAAAGCATCCCTCATATTCATACCTTCTCTTATCTTACCAGATATTATGTCTGTGTGTGATCCATTTGTTATTACACAGATATCATCTACTATGTCAACACAATTATAACTTATATATGGGTTCTTGTATATGTCATCCTCTGATCCTTCTGTAGGTATGATTGCTACCTTTTGGTCATTTACTACTGACTGTCTATTAGGGAATGATCTGCTTGATACACGATATGATGCATATACCCCATTTTCATTACTTCCAATTGATATTATTCTTCCAAGATACATAATTAACTCCTCCTCTATTATACTTGTGGTGCTTTAACAGCCACATCTTGTAAATCCTCGGGTGCCTGGATAGTTATTGTACCAGTCGATGAATCCATTACAATTTGTCCTTCATCCATTACCCGCGTATGAACCGCTATAGAACCATCTCTTATATCATCTGAATAATCTACTCCATTTACTGTTACATGTTGAAGACCATCAAGTGGTAACAAGTAATACTCCGAGTCTCCACTAGATGATACTGGTTTTGCCGATATTTGATCTTCACTATAATTATCTGGTGTATCTGTTGATTGTTGACTTAGAACCACTAATAAGAAGATCATAATTGTAAATATCACATCTAAGAGAGGGATAATATTCACGTTTGGTGAGTCCTTTTTTAGTCTATCCTTATATCTTTTAGTATCTATACTCATATAACTCACCTACTGTTTTAGTTTACTTTCAACAATTCTATTAGAGGTATCCGAATTTTCTCTAATAATTGTCTTAATACCTTTTTCTAACATGTTTGGCTTGATATATACCTTAAGATTTGCTTGGTCATCATTAATTTCTTTAACATTAATTATACCTGATGAGTCTTTAAGTGCTTGGATAATTGTTTCTTTATCATCCTCTACCCATATCTTCATTTCACCAGTACGCCAGTTACTCATATTCTTTGCAATCTCAATATTATCTAACTGTTCTTCTATCATTGATTGAATATGATTATACAGTGGTAACAATACAATAGCCACAGCTAATCCAAATATTGTTGTGATAATTGCTATATAGATACCATTAGCCATAAGAGTTATATCTGTATTCATTCCTAAGTCCTGGAATGTATAGTATAATCCTAGTACTGTACCAATTAATCCTATTAGAGGAGCAACCTCAATAATGGTGTTAAGTGTAGATAATCCACTCATCATCTTACTCATCTCAACAATGAATACTTGCTCCATATTATCTTCTACTTCTGATTTACTTCTATAACCAATCTTAAGTGCTTCAGAAATAATACGACTAGTGGGTGTCTTATAGTTACCAATTGCCCTTAATGCTTCTAGGGATCCTCCATGAGCCATAGATTCATTAACTATTATCATTAATTCTGATAACTCTACTTGTGATGCTCTTCTTAGGTATATTAATTTGTCTATAGCAAGAAATGCACCATATATTCCTATTAATGTTAATAGGTATACTATAATTCCACCACTTTGAAACATGTTGAGTACATCATTGAGTGTTGAAGTAATAATTTCAGTAATTCCCATGTTTCTATACTCCTATAAATTGTGTTATATGTATCTTTAAATTATGTTCCATTTTTATGAGGTCATAATTTTTAAATATTATATAAATATCTTTTTTTATTATTATATAATTTATTCGTATAATCTTGTTTATTCTGTGCATAAGTTAATAAAATAGTACTTTTTGTGTTATCTAATTAATATTGTTTCTTTCTTTCAGGATATTTTGGAATGTTTTCCAGGTTTTACGTATTATTGGTGGATAATTATCATCATCTATACTTTTTAGGTAGTTTATTGTTTTTTCATCACTTGGATAACCTGAGCCTACATCACCATATTCACTTTGTATGATTGCTATTTGTTTGTCTCGTTCTACTTTAGCTATTATTGATGCTGCACTAACAATCTCATATGTATCATCAGCTTTATGTTCTGTTATTATTTCTATGTCTGGATTTACTTCTTGGAGTATGTCATGGAAGCGTTTTTCATCTACATCTATACAGTCTACATAGCAGATGTCAGGGTTTACTTCCTTAATTATTTCTTTCATGGCATTAGTTTCTATTTCATTCAGATTCATGTTGTTATTTCTTAGTTGATCAATTTTTTCTGGTGGTATTATCACTGTTTTAAATTGTGTTGTTTTTTTAAGTTTCCTGGATAGTACTGTTCTTGTCTTGGAGGTTACTTTCTTAGAGTCTTTTACTCCCATTCTTTTTAGGTGGTGTATTTTTCTCTTTTCCATAGCTATAGCACCTACTACTAGTGGTCCTATCACTGATCCTCTGCCTGCTTCATCTATTCCTAGTACTATTCTTTTATCTTGTTGCATAAACACACACTTCTACTATTATTGATAATCATTTTGTATAATGATTAATTTTTTATAAAAATATAAATATTATATTGAACAATGATTAATTA
>JAJQHG010000022.1 GCA_021199865.1 Methanosphaera sp.
TATTAGAAGTATTGATTACTTATTATTAATTAAATAGGTCATTTGCAAAGTTTTTTAATCTATCAACAATTCCATGTTTAGTATCAATAGTGTTATGTTTCACACTAGTTATCTCAGGATGATCTTTTACTTCTTCTAGAGCTCTTTCCTGGAAGTATTCCTGTGCATTGGTATGACGTGCTTGCTGGATTTTCTCATAGTCTCCCATAGTATTTATACGACGACCTTTTATATCATCCTTAAGCATTACATCAATATCTTCAAGTATCATACTTTTAATTTTAGGATCTTCAATAGGACAAGCTATCTCTACTCTTTTTGCAGTGTTTCTAGTCATCATATCAGCACTTGAAATATAGAGTTTTATATTATCTCCTGTTCCAAATACATAGATTCTTGAGTGTTCAAGATATCTTCCCACTATACTCCTAACTTCAATATTCTCAGTTTTATCTTTAAGGCCAGGTATTATACAGCATATTCCCCGTATAATCATCTTTATTTTTACTCCATTCTGGCTTGCCTCAACGATTTTATCAATGATTTTACGATCTGTGAAGGAGTTCATCTTCATGATAATCTCTGCAGGCTCACCTCTTTGAGATTTATATATTTGTTCATCAATAAGAGATATTATACTCGTTCTAAGTCCATGTGGTGCAACTAGTAATTTATCATAATGTCCATTAAGATTAGATAATGCCATATTTTTAAAGAATTCTGTTGCATCATCACCAAGAGTCTCATCAGATGTTAAGTAACAATAGTCAACATATAAATTAGCAGTCTTTTCATTATAGTTTCCTGTACCAATCTGTGTATACTGTTTTATTACACCCTTATGTTTCTTTGTAATAGTACATATTTTTGTATGTACCTTATAGTTTTCAAATCCATATAATATTTGACATCCTGTCTCCTCTAGGAGTTCAGCATAATGTATATTATTTTTTTCATCAAATCTTGCACGTAACTCTATTAGTACTGTTACATCCTTCTCATTATCTAAAGCCTCTAACAGGTATTTGATCACAGCAGATGTTTTTGCTAACCTGTATAGTGTTATCTTAATAGATAATACCTCAGGGTCATTTGCAGCTTCCTTTAAGAATTCCAGGAAGTGTTTCATGGTATGGTATGGATAGAGTAGTAATATATCTTTTTTATCTAATTGTTTGAATAATGATTTATGTGGTACTATTTGACTAGTTCTCTGTGAAGTAAATGGGGGATATGTTAACTCCTTCCTAGTATCCTCAGGTAGATTTTTTATCATCTTATTAATATAATCAAGGTTTAATGGGGTCTGTGATACGAATGTCTGAGCCTTTGATAGGTTAAGTTCATGTCTTAGAGACTTTGTATACTTATGATTATTATCCTTATAGAACTCTAAACGTATAGGTGATAATCTTTTCCTCTTCTTTAGAATGTTCTTCATGTAGTGTCTATAGTCTTCATCTTCATCTATAGGGGTCTGTTGTAGGTTTACATCACCATTTCTTGTAACAACACATCTAGTTTTATATTTTACTCTATGATTTGTGAATATGCTCTCAGTAAATGAATATATTAAATCAGACATTAAGATGAATTCAGTAGTACCTGGAAATTCAATATAGTCTGGTAGGGATGAGGGTACTGGTATTAATCCCATATAATCATTTTTTTTACTATTTTGTTTATCTTGATCCTCTATTTCTAGTATACAGTAGATATATTGTTTACCATTAACTAGGTGTGGAAATGGGTGGTGTAAGTCAATTATCTGTGGTGATAATAGTGGAGCAACATTCTCATAGAAGTACTGTGTTATATACTTGCGTGACTCACTATTTAGTTCATCAAATTCACGGCGTATTATACCATATGATCGAAGTTCTTGATGAAGTTCAGCATATATTTCATCTCTCTTTTTATATAATGGCTTTGTTGCCTTAAATATAGCATCTAGTTGTTCTTGTGGATCCATTCCTGTTTTATTATCAATATCTTTCTCATCAATAAGTGTTAAGTCATATAGACTTCCACAACGTATCATATAGAATTCATCTAGATTACTATTAAATATGGATATAAAGTTTAGTCTCTCAAGTAATGGTACAGTATGATCCTGTGCCTCTTCTAGTACTCTTTGATCAAATTTGAGCCATGATAACTCCCTATTTTGTGTATATGAATAATCTCTTTTTGACATTATATTTCCCCATCTATTATTGAGTATAATACTCCTTCTCTTATAGAATTATTACTTACATATAAAGTTTTAATATTATAATACTGAGCTATGGTTTTAACTATTAGAATTCCAGGTACAATTGTGTGTATACGTTCAACTTTTACTTTCAATACTTTCATATATGATTCCTTATTATTCTCTTCTAGTTGAGATAATAATTCATCAAGTAAGTCTATTGGAATCTTATTAGTTTTATCCTGTTTTATATCTAATTCTTCTAGTAACTTCTTTATGGTTCTTATTGTTCCACCAACACCATACAGGTCAGACATGGATCTCTTTGTAATATGGGATTTTTCTATATGCTTATTTACACAGTCAACTATATTCTGTCTTTCTTCAAGATTTGGAAACATTTTTGATACAAATTCCTTATAGCATAAGAGTGATCCAATAGGAAGACTAGTATTATCTATAGGTATCTCTTCAAATAATGTTATCTCAGAGCTTCCACCACCAACATCAATAAGAACACCATCATTAATCTCGGGTAGTTCTTTACTTATTGCCTTATAACTCCATAGTGCTTCCTGTTCTTCTGTTAGAACTTTTATTTTCACACCTGTTTTTTCTTTTACTTTATCTACTACTTCTTGGGTGTTAGTAATGTTTCTAATACTAGCTGTTGCAAAAAAGCATATTTTATCCACATTTAATATGTCAAGGTATCTACTGAATTTTTTAATGGTTGATATGAGTACTTTTATACCTTTGGAGTTTAATTTACCATTCTCTTTATATGATATTAATCCCGCGGTTTGTTTCTTGGATATTAATGGTTTTATCCCATTCTTTTCTTCATATATTTTTAGTCGTATTGTGTTAGAACCTATATCAGTAATTCCATATAGCATATTTAAACCTTTATATGTTTATTCTAAGTAAATTTATATAAATTATTATATTTAACTATAATAGTAGATAT
>JAJQHG010000037.1 GCA_021199865.1 Methanosphaera sp.
ATAATAACCTAAATTAATGGATAATATTCTCTTTTTTATTATCCATACAATATCTCTTTTTATATCTCTACTCTTTTTATAGCTCTTAAAAATGTTATAATTAAATAGTACATAAAATAAAAATATAAACATCTAGAAAACATGATTTTATGAATAAATAAGTACTTTGATTCTTAAAATATGACTAGAATTTTTAGTTAAACATACATGAATGAGGTGAAACATTGTTTTTTAAGGTTAGAAGGGATACATTAATACTTTTAATTTTAGCATTTATTCTCATAGTAGCAGGGCGTGCCATGACATACACAGCATTTGCTACAACTAACACGACTGATGAGGGAGTTCCTGTTGGTGGAATAATGGTAAAAGGTAACGATATTATCTCTACAAGTACAATAAAGGCTAATGTTGAAGCTGCTGGTTTCAGGGATGGTAGTTATATTAATGGAACTACTCTAACAACATCTCAAAGACAATTATTACTATCTGATGCGATAACTAACGCTGAGGAACAAGTAAAAAAATCAACAATACCTGGTACATCTATAGCACCAATTAGTACGGTGGATATCCAAGTAGATACTAATACAGGTAATGTTGTTGTAACAGTAGTAGAAGACTTTTCATTACTGCAGACTAATAATACAACTACAAACTCTAGTGAGGAAAATAGCTCATCAGAGATTACAACTTCAAATAGTAGTACTAATAACACTACAACATTGGTTGGAGTACTATTAGAACAGCTTAGCCAAACAGGATTATATTGGTGATTAAATGAGGATTAGTAAATCAAAAATATCAATATTATTTTTATTAATAATATTGTTATCTTCATCTGTTTCAGCAACAATGAACGTTGCAGTTATCACTGATCCTAATGGTACAGACCCTAATGGATGTGCTGCTGGAAGTCAATCATATGCATCTAACATGTTCCAGTCAACATTCATATTTTCACAGGAACATCAAATGGCTCTACTATCAGGTGGTGAAGGTACATCTGATGTTCGTGTAGCTGCAATTATAAATGCTCTGACTGTACTTCAGAATAATGGAACACCTACAGAGATTGTAAGTGTAGCATCTAACTATGATGGTATACGTCTGATGGCTGTGAATCCTACTCAGGGTATAGCTGTAGGTGGAGACTTTGATGTATATGTTGTAACAGTAGATGAGAATGATACTATTAATATTCAGGCAGCTAGTGGTGGAGTAGCATCAGTACCAGCAGGTACAAGAGGTGGAATAATACATCTTCGTAACTCTGAGGGAAACCCTAAATCAGGTACTGCTGACACTGTAAGATTAGAGGCTGCAATAAAAATGGGTACCATGATAAGAGATGGTTATTCTGCTACAGAGATTGTTACACAAATATTTGGTGAAGTAGCGGAGGATTCAGGTGAAAACCACGGTGGTGGTGCAATTAACTTAATATCTGGTATTACAACAGGAGATATGTTTACTCCAGAAGAATTAAATGATACTGGTTATGAGATGAATGAACCATATAGTAAGGTTAGTGATAGTGGATGGAGTGTAGGATACCCCGAGGCTGAAAACTATGAGGTATCACCAATAGATGGTAGTGAACTAGAGATTGTCTATGCTTATGAGGCATTGGGTAATGCGATCACTGTAAGTGATGATAGTCCTTCAGTATCTACATATGGTAGTGATGAGAAGGGAATATCTGAAGCAACAACAAGTGTAGTAGAATATGCTGTTGAGAAGAATGGATATGATCCTGTTTCAATTGCTCAAGCAATCAATAATGCTATTGATGCAGGTTCTATTATTGGTGTTGAATACGTTGATGCATCAGACATTAATGTAAAGGAAAACAGTAAAGCTGTTGGAGTATATTATACACCTACACCTAATGATAAAACTTCACCATCATGGGATATACCTATTGATCCATCAATACTTGACCTGTTAGGTAACCTACAAACAGTGGTTGGTATACTGTTAATATTACTAGCAGTGTTAAGAACTACATTGATGAAGAACTTATTCAAAAACAGAAGATGATTACCATCTCTTCATTTCTATTTTTTAATATTATTTTATGAATCTTTACAAAATTTATACCATTACTTATAGGGAGTTAATTTATGGCATTAATACTAGTAAGAGCAATGAATAAAAATAAGGCATTAAATGGATTAGCAGACCTTGAACGTCATGCTAATTTAACTATTGAGGGTAAACCTAAAACTATTTCTTCAGAGGCTGTATATGATGTAACTCGAAGGGTTCTAAAACAAAAGCCTCGTGATGATATAACTTTAAATATTCTTGTTAAGGTCAAAGAGGATACAACAAAAAGTATTGTGAATCTTAGAAAAATACATCCTCCAGTACATGTTATTGTTATTAGTGAAGAATACCCTGAATATGAGGACTTAATGAATCAATATAATAATTTAAAGGTCTTTAAGGGATATTATTCATCAAAAACAAAATCATCAAATAATAATAAGAATAATAAGGATAATAAAGAGAATAAGAAGTATGGTAAGAAGTAGAATTATATCTACTTACTTTTTTATTTTAATATTAGCTATGTCTCCAAGGGTAGCTTCCTTGAATCGACGCACATCCTGAAATTCACGTTCATCAACTTCTGTTTTTTCAATGATTTTAATTTTCAGAATTCTTTCTATTTTTTGGGCTATATTAGTATCAGGTATCATCTTACCAGATTCTATATGTGCAATTACTGATTCTCTCTCATATATTAATTCTCCAAGCTTTTTCTGTGTAAGATTTCTTTTTTCTCTTGCTTGTCTAATTAATGTTGTGTAATCATCACATAACTCATATTCATCTTCACGATTACGTCTAGGACGCCTATTTTTGTTATTATTATTGGAATTATTCTGTGAACGTCTTTGATTCTTATTATTTCCACTTTTATTCTTAGACTTTCTTGCTTGTGGTTTCTTTTGGACGACACCATAATTTGAGCATTCTTTACATGTTATCATAACAGAATTATCAATTTTGGTTTCAAATGGTTCTCCTTTAATTTCACTTCCACATATCTCACAGTTCATTTTATTTCACTTTATTAGTTTATTTAATAAAAATCTCTCTTTCAAGTTATTTAAATGATATGTAATATTATCCTTTTAGTATACTATTAATA
>JAJQHG010000130.1:0-654 GCA_021199865.1 Methanosphaera sp.
CTATTAATTTTATATCACATTAGAAACAAAATAATAAATAGGTAAGAATTAATGTTTCTATAATATAGGGGTGTATAAATTGACTACATTTAAATATGTATTGATCAATTCTTTAATAGGTGAAATAGGCATTGTATGGGAAGATTCAACAGAAATATTAAAACAAATTATTCTACCAGATGTAAATACAGGTAAGTTCAATTATGGTGATATTGACTACCATGGTGTTGTGTCTGAGAAGAATCCGAGTGATTATATATATTCTCTTATGAGGGATATTAAGGATGTTGTTTTAGGTAATAAAGTTAAATTTAAATTAGAACAGATGGATCTATCTAATCTTACAGACTTTCAGTATGATGTATTAATAAAACAGATGGAGATACCATATGGGAAGGTAACATCCTATAAAAAACTAGCATTACTCATTGGTAGGGAGAATAGTGCTAGGCCTGTGGCTAATGTTCTTGCAACTAATCCCTTTCCATTAGTTATTCCATGTCATAGAACTCTTCGTGCTGACTGGACTATTGGTGGATATGTTGGAACATCTGATGGTAGTATTAAGAGAATGATACTTGAAAATGAGCATATTGTCTTTGATGAGAATGATATTGCAAAGAAGGAGTACAGGTATCCTAGTGGTACTATAGA
>JAJQHG010000130.1:664-3149 GCA_021199865.1 Methanosphaera sp.
TACTATAGAGGAAACTATTTAATTATAGTGATTACCTTCATATTTTTTTATATTTTTAGTGTTGAGATTTTTTTAGTTATTTTTTCCATAATCTCTTTTATTATAAATTAAAATAAATCTAATTAAAACTTATAACTGAATAACTTATTAATTATAACTAATTACTTATAACATATAATTTATAACATATCTTTCTCTTAAAAAACATGATTCTAGAAGTAATGATAATAAATTTATTTAAAAAAAGAAGTTTAAGGATTAGATACTAAATTTATCTAATCTTATATTTTTTCATCCTCATCAAGAGCTAATCTCATAGTATCAGAATCTTGTGGGAAGTATCTTAGGAAGTCATCAGCAGCTCTTCTTACATCAGATGAACCTATGATGTATCTACCAGCAATAATAATGTCTGCACCATTAGATAATGCAGTGTTTACTTTGTCAGGAGTTACTCCACCAGCAACTGCAATTAAGCCACGTTCACCAAGTTTAGCTTTAATTTCCTTGATGTTACCCCATTCAGATTGTTGTTCATTATCATTGTCTCTCATAGTTTCTGAGTCAATGTTCCTATGTAATAATACTATGTTAGGTTTTAGGGATAACTCTTCAAGTTTTTCTGGAATATCCTTAACATTCATCATGTCAAGAATGGAGTAAATACCTTGTTTTGAACATTCATGTATAGCCTTTTCTATGGATTCATTTGTTCCAAGACCAGATATTGCTACTGCGTCAGCTGTTTGATCAGCAGCCATCTTAACTTCTACTCTACCAACATCTAATGTCTTTAAGTCAGCAATAATAAAAGCACCAGGTCTTTCTTCTCTTATTTTGTTAATAACTTCTACACCAAACTTCTTAACTAGTGGTGTACCTGCTTCTATAAGAATTCTCTCACGTTTTGGTAAATCTCTTATAATACTACGCATACGCTCCTCGTTATCTAAGTCGAGTGCTACTTGTAGGTATGGTGGATTCCATAATCTCATTGCTTTGAATCCCATTATTGGGTGTGTTCCCCTATCTTTTTCTGCTAATACTTTATCAACTGATGGATAACCTTCAAGGGCACGTTTAATTGCTAGTTTGGTTGCACCATAGTTGTACTGGTATATTTTACGGTAATCCTTTGCACTAGGATCAATAAATACATTTACTAGTATAACTGTGTCTTCAACTATGTCTTTTGGTATTATTTCTTCTTCTACTGCATCAGCTACAGCTCTTCCTACAGCTGTTTGTGCTGGACCAAATATCTTGTTTGCATCACCCATGTTTTGTACAGTTACTTTTGGTACAATGAGTGTTGCAGGTTTTACAGGTAGGTTTGGTCTAATAACTGCTAGTAGAGGTGTGTGTCCTACAGACATATTTGCCATGTTTGTTGCAAAAGCAGTACCTACAGGACTGTTTTTGTCTCCAATAACTAGATCGATATGTGCTAGTTCTGGTCCATCTCCAATTAAAGCTTCTCCTATCTCATACATCATATTTTCTCCATAAATACTATTCTAAAAAATTTTATTATAGTATAGTATATGTATTTAACATTTTATATAATTAGGTAATATCTAATACAATTTATGTTTATATGGTATTAAAATAATATAATTCATGCATATCAGGTATTAAGATATTAAATTTATGTTTAAATATATACTCTTTATTTATAGTAATAAATTTATTATAAGTTAAGAAAATATCTAATTACTAAGATAAAATATCGAATTAATAAGTAACATAATCTAGATGATTAAGATGAAAATTGATACACATATTCACAGTCAGTACTCTAAGGACTCTATTACTCCTCTAGAGGACATAGTAAAGTATAGTCAGAAGATTGGTTTAGGTGCAATAGCTATTACTGATCATGATGAAATTGAGGGTACATGGGCTGTTAGAAAACTTGAACATGAGGGTTTATTATTAATTCCTGGTGAGGAGGTAAGTAGTACTAAGGGACATATCGTGGCTCTTGGAATAACAGATTATATTAAGCCTCTACAAACTCCTGAGGAAACAATTGATGCAATACATGATAATGCAGGTATAGCTATAGCTGCACATCCATATAGTTATTATAGAAGTGGGTTAGGTAGTATTACACGTGATCTTGATATTGATGCAATAGAAACAAAGAATTCACGATTTATATTTGGAGTATCAAATTATCTGAGTAATAATTTATCTATTGAGAAAGATATTCCACCAATTGGTGCTAGTGATGCACATTTTATAGAGGGTATTGGTTCATGTTATACTGAGATTCCTGATGCTAGTGATGTTGATCAAATATTAAAATATATAAAAAAGAATAAAACATCTGCACATGGAAAACGTACTCCTATGAAATTAATAATAAGGGAAGTACTAAGAAAAAAGGGGTTAAAAACTAAACCAAAGGTTATTGAGGATGAATAAACATAATAAAAAGTTTATGTTTAGTTTTTCTTCTTCTATTTGCTATATGTAATTA
>JAJQHG010000104.1:0-12388 GCA_021199865.1 Methanosphaera sp.
ATTTAATGTTATACTAGATGTAGTTGTATTATTAGTATCTACCCTATTTATTAATAATTACTTCATAAATAAATTCTTATTATCATATTTATTTACTTATAATACTATTATTATCTTCTTCTCAGTGTTAATACCTAGTTATGTATTCTTTTATTACATGATTGGTTTATATAAACCTCAACGTACTAATAGGAATATTTTATCTGAAGCATCAAAGATTTTACAGGTTAATTTTCTTGAATACCTATTTTTATCCATAATGGTTACTTTAGATCTTATTGTTGTATCAGTTAACTTCTTAGTACTCTTCCTTGTGGTTAACAGTATATTTGCTATAATTGAAAGATCAATGCTACGTAGAGTTCTACGTGCCATTAGATCACATGGATATAACATTAAGTATATACTTATTGTTGGTGCAGGTGAAGTTGGAATAAAACTACTTGAAACAATTAATAGAAACGATTATCTTGGATATAATGTGATAGGATTCCTTGATGATAATGTTAAAGGACAAGTTAGTGGCGTAGACGTAATAGGTACCGTGAATGATATAGAATATATTTTAGCAGAAGATAATGTTATTGATAGAGTAATTGTCAGCATATCTCCAAGACACTATAAAACCCTGGATACTGTGATGCAAAGCTGTGAAAAGATGGGAATTAGAGCAGATATTGTCCCAGACTATTATAGGTATGTTACATCTAATCCTAGCATAGAATTAATAGATGATATTCCATTAATTAGTGTTAGGTTCTTACCCCTTGATATCAATTATAATAAGGTAACAAAGAGGATAATGGATATACTCTTCTCAATAGTATCTATGATTATATTATCACCTTTACTACTTATTGTTGCAATCATCATTAAGTTAACATCACCAGGCCCTGTTATTTATTCACAAAAACGTGTAGGTAAGGATGGTGAAGAATTCAGGATATATAAATTCAGGAGTATGATTAACTCAGATGATCCAATCGATGAGATACACTGGACTCAGAAGGATGATCCGCGTATAACTAATATTGGTAAAATTATTAGAAAAACAAGTATTGATGAACTACCCCAATTATATAATATATTAAAGGGTGATATGAGTTTAATTGGTCCAAGACCTGAGCGACCATACTTAGTTAATAAGTTCCAGGAATCAGTTCCTAAGTATATGATTAAACATCATGTGAAGCCTGGCATGACTGGTTGGGCACAGGTAAATGGATACCGTGGAAATACATCTATTACTAAAAGAATTGAATATGATATATATTATGTAGAGAATTGGTCAATTATGTTAGATATTAGAATATTCTTTAAGACATGGGCCATAATATTTAGAGATCAAAATGCATACTAAAGGTGATGATAAAAATGAATATTAAACTAGATAAGAAGATATACTTAGTAATACCCATATTTATAGCGTTTATTTTAGCTCTTATCCTTACTACTAGGAGTAGCTGGCCTATAAGTTGGGATATTTATATTCATATTAATTATGCACTAACATATATAAATAATGGTTTAACAAATATTGATCCACTACTTAATGCACCAGGCGGTAAGGAAATAGGTTACATGCCCCTGTTTCATATATTACTAATACTAGTATCTCTGATTACACAGACTAGTCTAATTGATGTTGCCCGAATACTACAAGTAGTGTTACCCGTTGCTGGTGTATCATTAATAGTATATATTTCATATAAATTATCTGGTCGTGTTGCTGCTCTAGGATCAGGATTACTACTTGTGTCTAGTTTCATATTTACTCGTATGTATATGCCTATACCTGAGTCTGTTGCAATATTATTCTTTATAAGTGGAATATACTTGTATTATCAGTCAACTATTAATAATAATTATAAGTATGCTATTGTCTCAGGTTTACTTAGTCTAGTTGTTCTTGTTACACATGAATCATCATTTATATACTATTTGATCTTGTTAACAGCTCTTATGATTATTGAGTGTATTATGCAGAGAACTCATAGACCATTAGATTACTATATGTATTCAATGGTGTCTATAATATTCCTGTTTATATGTGCACTATTTGTGCTTTTAATTGTTAGTCCTTCCAGTATTACTAAGGTATTTAGTGCTGTGATGACAATTATTAGTGATCCCATGTCACTCTTTTCTGGACAGGTTGCTATGGGTCTGGAAAGATATATTAAATGTATAGGTATAATTCCAATTATTTTTGGCTTAATAGGTTTCTATTACTCTGCTAAGAAGAAAGAGATGCTATTTATCTCGTGTTGGACTATTCTTGCATTTATACTAAGTAATTTACACTGGTTTGGTATACCTGTGCATACATATAGAATGTTAATTTATGTTATTATGCCAGGTGTACTGATTGGTGGTTATGGTTTTTCATGCCTAGTAGAAAAACTTGGAGAAAGAAATAATAATTATGGTATAATATTACTTATACTGTTAATTATTTCAGCAGTTGGATTCGGATATAGTGGAATAAATGATTCTAGTACTCAAAATTCTGCAGCCAGTACTGAATATTCAACATATCAGATAGCTCCACCTACATCAGATGAGGAAGAAGTTATAGAATGGTTTGCAACAGAGGATACAAACAATAAATCAATACTAATAAATAACCTATTCTTTGGTACAGTGATATCAAGTGTTGATGAAATACCAATGCATTACAACTTTGATGTGTACATTAACATGTCACAAAAAGATACTGCAATAAACTCACTAAACAAAGATAATATAGGATACATTGTATATGACAAAGAATTAGTAGTAAACAACACAACTGAATATAATAATCTTTCAGTTATAAAAGTAAATGGAAGCTTTTATCCATCATACTACTTTACTAAAGAAATCACAGATGATAACTTTAATCAGATAAAAATAAAGAACACAGAAAAAGTATTTGAAAATAATCGATTCATAATATGCAAAGTAAACTAATATAATAACTAAATAAGGACGGATTACATGAATATAACAATAATAGGAACAGGATATGTGGGCTTAGTAACAGGTACATGTTTTTCAGAGATGGGAAACAATGTGTACTGTGTGGATGTCATAGAAGAAAAAATAGAACAACTAAAGAAAGGAATAGTACCCATTTATGAACCTGGACTAGAAGAGCTAATAAAAACAAATTATGAAAAAGAAAACTTACACTTTACAACAGATCTATCCAAAGGACTAGAACACTCAGAGATATGTTTCATTGCTGTTGGAACTCCTATGGGTGAAGATGGAAGTGCAGACCTACAATACGTAAAACAAGTTGCAAGCCAAATTGGACAAATAGTAACACATGATATAATAGTAGTTGATAAATCAACAGTACCCGTTGGAACAGCAACAATAGTAAATGATATTATTAATGAAGAACTAGAAAAAAGAGGACTTAACTATAAGATAACTGTAGTATCAAACCCAGAGTTCCTAAAAGAGGGTAATGCAGTAAATGATTTCATGAGACCTGAACGTGTGGTAATAGGAACTAATGATAAAGAAACAGAAGAATACCTAAGACAGTTATATGATCCATTCACAAAGAACCATGAAAGAATGATAGTTATGGATGTAGCAAGTGCAGAGATGACTAAATATGCATCAAACTCTATGCTAGCAAACAGGATATCATTCATGAATGAAATGGCTAATATCTGTGACTTAGTAGGTGCAAACATTAGTAATGTACGTAAAGGTATGGGTAGTGATTCACGTATAGGACATAGCTTCCTATATCCTGGATGTGGATATGGTGGAAGTTGCTTCCCAAAAGATGTTACTGCACTAATTAAGACTGCAACAGACAATGGATATGATCCAAGATTACTTAGAAGTGTTGAAGAAGTAAATAATAAACAGAAACATTATATTGTTAATAAAATTAAATCTGTTCTAGGTGAAGATTTATCTGAATACACCTTTGCCATATGGGGTTTAGCATTCAAGCCAGAAACTGATGATATGCGTGAAGCACCATCCATCATAATCATTAAGGAATTACTTGATGCTGGAGCAAAGATAAATGCATATGATCCAAAGGCTATGAATGTAGCCAAAGAGTTCTACTTTAAAGATTTAGATATTAATTATTGTAATAATAAATATGATGCAATAGAAAATGCTGATGCAATCGTGTTAATAACTGAGTGGAAAGAGTTTAGAAGTCCAGACTTTAATAGAATGAATGGTTTACTAAAGAATAATATAATTTTTGATGGTAGAAACCAATATAGTAAAAAATCTATGAAAAAAATAGGTTTTGAGTACTATGCTGTAGGAAAATAGATCCTACAACACAACATCTCTTTTTTTAAAATAATTTATTTATTCACTTACATTTGCATATAAGTGACGTATTACTACTGGCTGATTTTGAGCATCATATAATACAAATCTAATATCTTTCTGTCCTGATGACATTGTAAGGTTTGTTGATATAATCTGTGATTCATTTTCACCAAGAGTGATTGGATACTCATTTAGTACACGGTTGGTTGTATCATTAACAACTTCTACCCTAACTACATAATCACCAGCTTCATCATAGTTTGTAACATTCATATCTACAGTTAGTTCTTCTCCATACTCAAAACTCACATATCCATCAGCATCACTTGTTTTATTAATACCTGATGTTTCTAGTGTAGCATTAGGTAAAGTATTCTCTGAAGTATCAGTAGTCGTGCCAACAAATGTGAAGTATATACCTGTAGCTACTAGGGAAATTAATACTATAATAGTAACAGCCATTAATATGTTGTTTGTTGCTCTATGAGAATATCTCTTGTTAAGTGGAATAGACCTAACATGAACCATGTATATGACTACAACAATAAATGTTAATATTATCATTATAATAGATGTAATCACCATGTCTAGAACACCAGTAAGCTCAAACACGATTAGTCCAACAATAGAAGTTATTATCAAACTAGTAAATATAGCAACTCCTGATCTTTCCATAGTAGATAATTCATCAATATATGGTAAAATAGCATTTATAGCATAATATCCTGGTAGGAAGAATATAAAGGGAATACATAAACCTTCCCATAAGGGTAGATTAGTAAATGGTTCAATTGTCATCCCAATTATAGATAATACACATAGTAATAGAATTAAGTATACTGTAGTTTTTGATGATGTATCAACAGTAAGATTATCATTATCGTTAGAGTCACTCTTCCTAAATATTGCTAAAATAGAAACAATTAATGTAAATATTGATAGTATTAATACACAACTTTGAATGTCTATTACAAGATATTTATCTGCACATACAACACTAGCTAATGAGAATAATACACTAAAAACTACTACCACAAAAAAATTATTTATAGTCTGTCTCATAGTTAATTCTGGAATTACAACAGATGTAGCAACAATTCCTACAACCAAGAATTCAATAGCAAATAGAATTACATACAGATACTCATTGGATATTATAGAACTAAAGTATTGGTCATATACTGATATGATTAATGGGATTAATGATATAATGAATAAATATATCATACTTTTTTGTTGTTGATTAACTATCGTCTCCCCTCCTTTCCCAAAATTTTTTTATTATTATTATTTATTTCCATAGTAATTTTTAAAGTTTATTAATATATTGAAACTATTAAGATATAATGAAAAATATTGATTGTAATCTATTTATCATTATGAACAATATTACAAAAAGAATAATTACAATACTGAGAATATCTTCTTATTTATGAAAATAAAACCTACTAAATCAGTATTTATAATTACACTTAAAAAAATTTATCTATTCAAATCAAAAATATCATCATAGATGATACTCTATTTTTAATTATATATATTGTTTAAAACAAACTTATAATATAATAATCATATTACAAATATTTCACTGATTTAAATGGAAAACAAGCAATTACTATACATATTAATACCAATCATTATCGCTCTACTTATAGCCGTAATATATGCTTTTGTTCCTGCTGTAGAAGAAATAACTAGTGTTAATGAGAGTAATATTTCTTTAAATAACACAACAAATAATACAACTACAGATTCTGATACTAGTTCAGATACAGGTAGTTCAAGTACTAGTAGTTCTGCTTCTAGTGGTAGTAGTTCTTCTAGTAGTTCTAGTACTAGTAGTAACAGAATCCGTGGATCAAGTTCATCTGGAGGATCTAGTAGTACATCTTCTGGTGGGTCATCAAGTTCATCTAGTGGATATGATGGTAGCGGTTCATCTAGTGGATCTGATTCTGGCGATGATTCGGGTTCATCAGGTTTTGTTTCATCTGGTGATGAATACTAAAACATTTTCTTTTTTAAAGTACATAATATTAATTACTAACTATTTTTGGATTATGAATAACATGTTAAATGCAGATAATTTTATAACAACACCTATCGGAACTGATGGCATTATCAGACAATCCAATGATGATTTCTATGTTGAGGAAGTTCCACTAAATTTACCATCAGGAAATGGGCCAAACACTTGGATACAAATTGAAAAAAATGGTAGAACAACACTGGATGTAGTACTTGATATTGCACAATACCTCCATATTAGCCGTAAACGTACTGGTTTTGCTGGAATGAAGGATAGGTCTGCTATTACTCGTCAATGGATATGTGTAAGTAACTATAAGGCTGAAGAATTACCTGATCTTCAAGAAGTGCTTCATAATGTGAAGATATTAGATATTAAACAAAATGAAAAGAAGTTACATATGGGACAGCTTAAGGGAAATAAGTTTAAGATAAATATAAGAAATACTAATGATCCACATGAAGATAAACTGATTGCACGTGAGGTATTAGATAGTCTAGAAAAAACAGGTGTTCCAAACTATTATGGTTATCAACGTTTTGGAGAACTACGTTCTACTACACATCTTGTTGGTAAATGCCTTGTTGATGGAGATATTAAAGCTGCTGTTGATACATATATTGGTAATCCTGTTGAAGGTGAACATGGTATACATCAAGAAGCAAGAACTCTTTATGATGAAAATAAATTAGAAGAATCATTAAATCTCATGCCTAAGAGTATGAGATATGAAAAGATGATGCTGAAAGTATTAATAAAAGCACAAAAAAAACATGGACAAATAGTTGCGAAGGATTATATTACTGCTATTGAGAGTCTTCCAAAGCCTTTGAAGAGAATGTTTGTTAATGCATATGAGTCATTCTTATTTAATAAAATTGTTAATGAACGCTCAAAGGTTGGTATTAACAAGTATTTACCTGGAGATATTATTATTGATAATGAGGAACACTGGATACATGACATAGATGAATCAACCATACAAGAAGATATAGATCAATTTAAACTAAATCCTACAGCCCCACTATTAGGATCTAAAGTACCTCTGGCTGAGGGTCTAGAAGGATCAATAGAACAAGATGTCCTTGACTCAGAAAATATTACGAAGAGTTCATTTGAATGTCCAAAGACACCAAAACTCGGAGCTTATGGTATAAGACGTAGTGTTAGATTTAAAGTAGAAGATACACATGTAGAAGAATTAAATGATGGTATAAGTGTAGAGTTCTTTATTCCGAAAGGATGTTATGCTACAGCAGTTCTACGTGAAATCATGAAGAAAAATATATAAAAATAGGTATCTTAGATAATTAATACAATAATTTAAAAAAAGAGAAGATTTAAGAATAATTATTCTTTACTTCTTAATATCTCAGGTACATAGCTTCTAAGCTGTAGAGATAAACTAATTACAGTTACTGAGCTTAATGCCATAGCAAAAGCACTATATTCTGGTCTAAAGAATATGTTAAATGGTATTAATATACCTGCAGCTACAGGGATTAATATTACATTATATGCAAATGCCCAGAATAGGTTTAATCTTACCCTATCCATTGTTTTCTTACTTATCTGTATACTTGCAACAGCATTTAGTAGATCTCCATTAATAAGTATAATATCACCTGATTCTATTGCAACATCAGTACCTGTACCTATAGCTATTCCGACATCAGATTTAGTCAGGGATGGTGCATCATTAATTCCATCACCAATAAATGCTACAATTTCACCATCAGCCTGTAACTTTTTAACATAATCAAGTTTCCCTTGTGGTAACACCTCTGAGATTACATTATCAATCCCAACCTTCTGTGCAATCTTTTGACTACTAATCTTATTATCTCCACTAACCATACTAGTTTTTATTCCCATATCATGTAATGTATTTATAGCTTCAATACTATTTTCCTTGATTACATCCTCAACAGATATTATTGCTAGAATACTCTCGTTATCTGCTAACATAATACTTGTTTTCATGTCTTCTTCTTGCTCTTGAAGATCACTAGAAATATTCTCAGCTATAGTTAGATCATACTTATTTAGGAGTTTCCTGTTACCTGCATAATATGTTATATCACTAATATCAGCTTTTATACCCATACCTGTAATATTCTCAAAGTCATCTACATCATAAAGATCATATTCGGACTTGTCTTCATTATTAAATAGTGCTGATGATATTGGATGTTGTGAGAATTGTTCAATTGATCGAACAATCTTTAATATTTCCTCATCAGACTTATTAGAGTAATTAATGATGTTTGATAATACGGGTTGTCCAACGGTAATTGTTCCAGTTTTATCTAGGAGTACATGTGTAACTTTCTCTGATACCTCTAATGTTTCTCCATCCTTAATTAGTATACCATGCTTTGCTCCTAGTCCTACACCAACTGTTAGGGCTGTTGGTATTGCAAGACCAAGTGCACATGGACATGCTACAACAACTACTGATATGAATATACTTAGACTATATAGGAATGCACTACCATATACAACATACCATATTATGAATGCTATTAGTGCAATTAATAGTATTGTTGGTATAAATATGGATATAACTTTATCTGCAATCTTCTGTATTGGTGGTGTGGAGTTCTGTGCATCCTGTACCATTGATATAATTTGGGATAATACTGTTTTATCACCAGTATTTGTTACATACATCTTGAATGATCCATCTTTATTTATTGATCCACCAATAACTTCACTATCAACAGTTTTCTCTATAGGTTGTGATTCACCAGTAATTAGTGATTCATCAACATAGCTGTATCCCTCAATAACTTTACCATCAAGTGGTACTTTTTCACCAGGTTTAACTATTAATATGTTACCCTTTAGAATATTGTTTATATCCACCTTTTCTTGTATGAGTTTTCCATCAATATTTTTCTCTACTGTTGCCTCTGTTGCTTTAAGATCAACGAGTTTGTTTAATGAGTCAGATGTTCTGGATTTTGCTCTATCCTCTAGATAGTTACCTAGTGTTAGGAATGATCCTAGCATTAAACATGTATCATATAACATGAACTCGTTAGTACCAAGTAGATTAAATGTACTTAACACACTTGCTAAAAAAGAGACTGTCATACCCAGACAATACATTACATCCATGTTAAGATTACGATTTAATAATGCATGTACCCCTGAGTTATAGATAGGGTATGCTACATAGATAAATGGTATGATTGTTATTGCTAGCATGATATAAGATTCATATTCTCCTAAATCAAAGCCACCAAACATTAGTATCATTAATAGTGCTGAAAAAACAAATCCTACGATAATACGATAAACTTTGCTTCTAAGACTAGTTTTTCGTTTCTCTTCTAGTACACTATTATTCAGGGAGTTATTATCATGTATGCCCATATACTCATAACCAATCATATTAATCCTGTCACCAACATCATCTATAGTAACTACTTCAGGGTTGTATAGAATGTCTGCTGTTTCAGAGACAAGATTAACATGTACCGAGTATACTCCAGGCATCTTTGATACAGCGGAGGTTACTGCTCGGCTACACATTACACATGTCATTCCACCAACATTTATGGTTTTTTTTTAATTGTTGCTGGAAAACCAATCATGTCGAGGCTACTTAATACTTCTTCAACATCAACTGTTTCATCAAATGTGACATCTACCTCTTTAGTGTCAAGATCACATTTAATATCGCTGATACTATTATTATTAGATAATGTTTTAGTAATAGTATTTACACAGCTATCACAATGCATGTCCTCAACTTTAAAAGTTTCAGTTTTCGGTGTCATCCTTTTTCTCCTTATAACTTTTCTATAAATAATATATAAATAATATATTTGATTTACTCTCTATAATAATATGTTTAAATAAAAATAATATTTATAAGTTTAGGTCAGTCAAAACTTATCTAGAATATATTTTTAATCAGTTGTAATAAGTAGACAAAAATAGGAAAAAAATGTAAGAGGAGGTTATTCTAGGATTATTATACTTTCATCTGCATTAACATATACTTGATCGTTAGTCTTGATAGTATTAGTAATATCTACATCTGGTTGATCAACCATAGGAATTTTTGATATAATAGCACCGATTGCTATGATTGGCTCTGCATCCTGACAAATAATTGCTTTAGGTGCTGTTTTATTCTTTGCCATTTGATATATTACATATGATCCTACTGTAGATCCCTTACCTGATGGTATTACTAGGATCTTATCACTAATGCATTCATTATATAATTCATGCGTTAGTACCAAGTAGATTAAATGTACTTAACACACTTGCTAAAAAAGAGACTGTCATACCCAGACAATACATTACATCCATGTTAAGATTACGATTTAATAATGCATGTACCCCTGAGTTATAGATAGGGTATGCTACATAGATAAATGGTATGATTGTTATTGCTAGCATGATATAAGATTCATATTCTCCTAAATCAAAGCCACCAAACATTAGTATCATTAATAGTGCTGAAAAAACAAATCCTACGATAATACGATAAACTTTGCTTCTAAGACTAGTTTTTCGTTTCTCTTCTAGTACACTATTATTCAGGGAGTTATTATCATGTATGCCCATATACTCATAACCAATCATATTAATCCTGTCACCAACATCATCTATAGTAACTACTTCAGGGTTGTATAGAATGTCTGCTGTTTCAGAGACAAGATTAACATGTACCGAGTATACTCCAGGCATCTTTGATACAGCGGAGGTTACTGCTCGGCTACACATTACACATGTCATTCCACCAACATTTATGGTTTTTTTTTAATTGTTGCTGGAAAACCAATCATGTCGAGGCTACTTAATACTTCTTCAACATCAACTGTTTCATCAAATGTGACATCTACCTCTTTAGTGTCAAGATCACATTTAATATCGCTGATACTATTATTATTAGATAATGTTTTAGTAATAGTATTTACACAGCTATCACAATGCATGTCCTCAACTTTAAAAGTTTCAGTTTTCGGTGTCATCCTTTTTCTCCTTATAACTTTTCTATAAATAATATATAAATAATATATTTGATTTACTCTCTATAATAATATGTTTAAATAAAAATAATATTTATAAGTTTAGGTCAGTCAAAACTTATCTAGAATATATTTTTAATCAGTTGTAATAAGTAGACAAAAATAGGAAAAAAATGTAAGAGGAGGTTATTCTAGGATTATTATACTTTCATCTGCATTAACATATACTTGATCGTTAGTCTTGATAGTATTAGTAATATCTACATCTGGTTGATCAACCATAGGAATTTTTGATATAATAGCACCGATTGCTATGATTGGCTCTGCATCCTGACAAATAATTGCTTTAGGTGCTGTTTTATTCTTTGCCATTTGATATATTACATATGATCCTACTGTAGATCCCTTACCTGATGGTATTACTAGGATCTTATCACTAATGCATTCATTATATAATTCATGCTTCTTATCAATAACAATTCCTGTTTTTGGATCAACACCTCCAAGAAAACTAATAGAATCCTTAGTAACAATAGCTTCACCACTATTTTCTCCCTTTGATATTGATCTACATTTAATATTACTAGACACTTATAATGATCTCCTTACATTTATACATATAATCTGCAGACAGAGTATTACTTATCATCATCTGTGATAATTAATCCCTGTGCACGTAGTGTTTGGGTAAATGATTTACCCGTAGTATCTGCTGATTCATCAGCCTTATCATTCTTAGGCTCTTTAGCTACTTTCTTAGTAGCCTTGTTTGTATTCTTTGCTACTTTTTGATCCTTTTCTACAGTCTTCGTTGTTGTTTTTGCACCAGTCTGAATTAAACCCTGATCACGTAAAGCCTGAGTAAAAGACTTACCCTCAGAAGCAACATCATCAACAGACTCATCAACCTTCTTAGCAACATCCTCAGTTGCCTTTGCAGCCTTCTTAACAGTCTTCTCAGTAGCCTTAGCTGACTTCTCAACAGTCTTTGTTGCACTTCCAACACCAGATTGAATTAAACCCTGATCACGTAAAGCCTGAGTAAAAGACTTACCCTCAGAAGCAA